>CALLZY010000260.1 GCA_937858715.1 uncultured Chitinophagaceae bacterium
CCTTTACCACCCAGCAGGTTTTTCATTGATTCGTTTCCGTCGGCTTTGCCGCCACCGAAAAAGTACACATACTTTCCGGCCTTTGTTGATTTTGCCATAATTATTACTTTTTTGCGCTGCATAATTATGCCTTAATTCAACCAAATAAGGAAACACAGGTCAGAATTTACCTTGATTAATATCATTAAACATTAGTAAAAGATATAAACCGGCTACTGACCGTAATCAGCAATATTCTCTGAGAAAGCGATTTATGGATGCTCGTAGTAGGGAATTTCATCATGACTTACGGCTTCTTTTTGTTGCCAGTAAGCCAGTGTTACAATGTGGCCGTCTTTGGTTTTCAGCATCCTTCCGAAAATGGCATTTATTGTATTGAAGGTATAATCAGTAACACCAACGGTGAATGTTTCAGGAGCTGGCGGTGGTGGCGGAGGCGGTGCTTCGCCTTCAGCCAGTTTTGGAGCCGGTGCAGCCTTGGGGGCGGGACTGGGCACGGCAACAACAGTATAGCCGTTACACTCCAGCAATTCTTTCAGAAAAGATAAACGTTCAGGAGTCACATTCTTTTCCACGATGCCGCACTTCACACCATCCAGTTCTTCAAATTCATGATTTTTATTGATAGCCATACCGCAATTAACTTAATGATTTGATATAATCAAAGATCCAGCTCATAAGACCTGCAAGCACAATACCGGCACTGCAAATGATTAACCCCAGCCGCACAGAATTGCTGGTGTGCAGTCTTTCAATGGGGTTTTCATTTTTATCCATAAACATGGCCCTTACCACTTTCAGGTAGTAATAAAGTGAAACTATCATATTCAATGCTGCCACCAGTATGAACCAGTAATCAGCTTGTGAAGCACCGGCTGTCAGCAGGAATAACTTACCAAAGAAACCCGCCGTAGGCGGAATGCCCGCCAGCGAAAACAGAGCCAGTGCCATTACCCAGGTCAGGTAAGGGTTGGTCTGGTAAAGTCCTTTATAGTCATCAATCTTTTCCTTACCTGTTTTTTCTGAGATAACCGATGCCACACCAAAAGCGGCCAGGTTGGAAAAGATATATACAATGATGAAGAAAGTAGTTGAAACAACACCCATCGTTCCATAGCTGCTGATACCCACCAGGATAAAGCCTACCTGTGCAATTGATGAAAATGCAAGGAAACGCTTTATGTTTTGCTGGCGCAGGGCAAACAGGTTACCGGTAACCATCGTAATAATTGCCAGTATCACCAGCATCATATACCAGATGTTAAGCATGGGCTGAAACACATAGTACAGCATGGTAATGAAAATAAAGGCAACTGCACCTTTGGAGATGACAGAAAGAAAAGCTGTAACTGCAAAAGGCGAACCTTCGTACACATCAGCCGTCCACAAGTGGAAAGGCACTACGGAAAGTTTGAAGGCAAAAGCCGCAAAGAAAAATACAAAGGCCATAATCTGCAATGCAGAGCCGTTCAGTGCTTGTGACAGCTCTGGCAGGTTCACCGTTCCTGTGGTGCCGTAAAGCAGCGAAATACCAAACAGCAGCACACCAGAAGAAAAAGCAGAAGATAAAATCATTTTCATTGCACCTTCAGACGAACGCTTCTTATCCAGGTCGAAACTGGCCATCGCCGCCACCGGAATGGTTGCCAATTCAAGCGACAGGTAGAAAATCAGCATATTGGCACTGGAAATCATCAGGTCCATGCCCAGTAATGCTGCCAGCATGAGTGTTACAAATTCCGGAAGGTGCGGAGTACGCTTCATCCAGTCGCAGAAAAGCAGCGATATAAGGTAAACGCCGAAGTTCAATATGTTCTTCTGCAATGCAATCAGCGGTGTGGTATAGAACATATCGCCAAACAGATTGCCTTCCTTATTAAAGAAGAAACCAAGGGCAAAATTCAGCAGCAGCAAAATATGTATAACCGGCAGCAGCTTTCTGTTCGCCATTCCCCCGCTGATTTTTACAATCAGCATAAAGAAAATGATGGCCGTTAAAGCCAGTTCGGTTTTCATCAAAGTGAGAAATTCGTTCATCCGGTCATAATTTATTTTCCAGCAATTCTGTTCATTATTTCAGCGGCAGCAGGCTGCAGCAGATCATTCAGCCATCCCGGCGCAATACCAATAGCAAGAATGCCAGCCACTAAGATGATGGCAGCCAGTTTTTCATTCCAATTAGCATCGCCCAGTTGTAAATGGCTTTCGTTGGTAACAGGCCCCATGGCGGTTCGGCCAATAGCCCTTAATATATATACTGCCGTTACCACTATCGACATGGCAGCAGCAATGGTTGCAATGCGGTGAAAGGCATCAGCATTTTCCCAGGAACCTACAAACACCGTCATTTCTGCGACAAAGCCACTAAGTCCCGGCAGGCCCAGCGAACAAAGGCCTACAATAAAAAATACAGTAGTGATAAATGGCATCACTTTCATCAGTCCGCCCATATCAGCCACCATGCGGGTATGTGTTCGGTCGTATATCATACCAATAACGGCGAAGAAAAGGGCTGTCATCACACCATGAGATACCATTTGCATCAGGGCACCGGTAAAGGCTGTTTGTGTAAGCATACCAATACCGAGTAAACTAAATCCCACATGGCTTACCGATGAGTAAGCGTTAATATATTTCAAATCCTTCTGCATCATGGTGGCGAAAGCACCGTATAAAATAGCGATGGCAGAAAGAATGATAATTATGTCAGCATATTGTTTTGCACCTTCCGGCAGCAGGTATGTGGCTACCCGCAACGCACCATAACCTCCGAGCTTCATAGAAATACCAGCCAGGAACATAGAACCGGCTGTTGGGGCCGATGAGTGACCATCGGGCACCCAGGTGTGCAGCGGGAACAATGCTGTGAATACACCAAAGCCAACAAACAGCAGCGGGAAAAGAACTTGTTGCAGGTCGGCAGGTATTTGAGTCTTCGCAAGTTTGAGCATATCAAAACTGTTGCCGCCAAGGAAGTATAATCCAAGAATACCTACTAATATCAATGCAGAGCCACCCATCAGCATCAGGGCCAGTTTATTGGCAGCATATTCTTTTTTGCCGCTTCCCCAAATGCCAATCAGTAAATATTTTGGTATAACAGAAATTTCAAGGAAGAAGAAAAGAATAAACAGGTCGAGAGAAATAAAGAAACCATAAGCACCCAACGCCAGCAGGATCAGCAGGAAATAAAACTCCTTGGTCATCTTCTCCACATTCCATGATACCAGTACACCAGCAATCAATACAAAAGAAGTGAGCAGTATCATCGCAACCGAAATACCATCCACACCAAAATGGAAATTGATATTTAATGCCTGGAACAGAGTATGGTTTTGTTCAAAAAGTATCTGGCTGGCGTTGCCAGCTGCTTTTTCCTGCCTGAAAAAATATAACAAGGCAAATGACAATGCCAGCTGAACAATAGCACCGCCCAGCGAAATCAGTCTTACCTGCTGTTTGCTGCGGGCAAGCAGTACGGCCAGTGCAGTTAATAATGGTGCTCCTATAAGGAATAAAAGATTCATCAAATTATATTTTCAAAATGCCTTTTATAAAACATATATAAATAATACAGCCAATACAATCACTCCTGCCAGAAATGCAATGGCGTAGAGCTGTACTTTGCCGGACTGAAACTTCTTGATCTTTTCTGAAATAAATACTGTTGTGTTGCCTGTCAGGTTAACCATGCCGTCAACTATGTTCTTGTCGAACCAGGCGGCAGGCCTGCCTATCAGATTAAATAATACTTTCTTCGTAACAAACAGGTAAATCTCATCAATATAAAACTTGTTATACGCCGATTTGTACAAACTGCCGAATGATGCAGCCAGTTTGTCGGGTATGGTGTTTTGCTTTTTATACAGCACCCAGGCCAAAACAATACCGGCAATACCTAATGCCACAGGTGCAACAGAGAATGCTAAGTGGAAGTGAGACTCCAATGGCTTTCCATCGCTGCTTACAAATTCTCCAAATGGTATAAGTCCTGAAAATACAGCACCTGCTGCCAGTATTACCAACGGAAGCATCATGGCAAAACCACCTTCGCCGTGGTGATGATCGGCTGAATGGTCATGACTGTTTGACCCGTATGGCCTGCTCCAGAAAATACTAAAATATAAACGAAACATATAGAAAGCTGTCAGGCCTGATGTGATTAATGCAATCCAGTAAATAGCTGTATTCCCGTGATAAGCGGCCAGCAATATTTCTTCTTTACTGAAGAACCCTGCAAACGGCGGCACACCAGCAATAGCCAGGCAGGCGAAAAGGAAAGTAATATGTGTGATGGGCATTTTTTTGCGCAATCCGCCCATATCCTGCATATCGTTACTGTGTACATAATGAATTACTGCACCAGCACCTAAGAACAGCAATGCCTTAAACATGGCATGTGTAAACAAGTGGAACATGGAAGCAGTATAACCTAATCCGGCTTCGCCGCCATAACCAGAGACACCAAGTGCAAACATCATGTAACCTATCTGCGACATGGTGGAATAAGCCAGCACCCGTTTAATATCGGTTTGTGTGATAGCAATTATCGCTGCAAATATGGCTGATATAGCACCCACCCATGCAATAATCTCCAGTACAGCAGGAACAGTAATGGAGAACACCGGGAACATTCTTGCCACCAGGTAAACACCAGCAACCACCATCGTGGCAGCGTGTATCAATGCAGAAACAGGTGTAGGACCTTCCATTGCATCAGGCAACCAGATATGCAGCGGAAACATGGCACTTTTTCCGGCACCGCCCATAAATACCAGTGCAGCACCCCAGGTAAGGGCTGATGCACCAAGGAAGGAGGAGGCTGCCGCATTCTTCACAGCATTCGACTCAGGCGATGTTAATGTGGCAATCATCTGGTGAAAATCCAGAGTGCCAGCCTGGTTTGAAAGTATTAAGATACCAATCAGGAAACCAAGATCGGCAAAACGGGTAACGATAAATGCTTTTTTACTTGCCGCCACCGCACTGGGCTTATTGTAATAAAAACCGATAAGCAGGAAAGAAGAAACACCCACCAGTTCCCAGAAAATATAAATCTGGAATATATTACTTGATAACACCAGTCCCAGCATAGAGAAGGTGAATAAACCGAGATAAGCGTAATAAGTTGGGAAACGTTCTTCCCCTTTCATATACCCGAGGCTGTAAATATGCACCATTAATGAGACGAGTGTAACCACTACCAGCATCATTACAGAAATGGGATCAATGGTGAGGCCGAGATCAATTGACAGGTTTTGAGAAAAAGCCAGCCATGTTATTTTCATCGGGTTCAACTGCTGGTACACACCATTCACTTTTCCCGCAACAAAGAAATAATCATACGCCGTGTAAAAAGCAAGTGCAGCAGAAGTCAGCAATAAAGCTGTACCAATCAGTCCTGAATAGTTTTTAAGATACTTCCTGCCAAACAGGCCCAATAATACAAAACCTGCAAATGGCAGTAAAGGAATGAGAGCTATAATAGTTGCGTTCGGCATAATGTTGTCAGTACTTTAAATCTTCTGCACTTTCCACATCAATAGATTGGGTGTTGCGGTACAGATTTATAATGATTGCAATGGCCACAGCAGTTTCAGCAGCAGCAATGGCAATAATAAAAATGGTGAAAAACAGCCCGTCTAATTTGCCCGGCCACACATATTTGTTGAAGGCAATAAAATTCAGGTTAACACTGTTCAGTATCAGCTCAATGCTCATCAGCATATTAATAAGGTTCTTCCTGGTGAAAAAACCAAACACACCGATAAAAAACAATGCGGTGCTGATGAAAAGTATGTGATATAGTCCGGGTTGCATCATGTTTAACAATGAATATTGAATACTGAATATTGAGTATTGAAATTGTCTTTATTCATATTCTTATTCCTGGTTTATTTTTCTTAATCAGTTCTTTATTTACTATTTGCCGGTTCCTTTTCCTCCGGCCTGCTTCTCATGGCAATTACAATACATCCCACCATAGCAGCCAGCAGCAGCATAGAAATTACTTCAAAAGGAAGTGCATAGCCACCGTGGTCAGTGCCCAGCATTTTACTGCCAATATCTTTTACTGTAGGTGAGGGAACATCCTTGCCAACGACTGCAAATTCATGTTGAAACACCTGCAATAAAACAAGGGCAAAACCGCAGAAAGCAGCTAATGCACCAAATATTTTTCTGCTCAGGAGTTGTTTAGGCAATTTCTCACCGGCCTGGTGCGTCAGGAAAACCGAGAATATAATCAGCACTACTATTCCGCCAACATACACTACAATCTGCACTGCAGCGATGAATTCATAATCAATCCAGAAATAAATACCGGCAATGCCCACCAATGTAAATAAGAGATAAATTGCAGACCTGAATATCTGCCTCGCTGTCACTGCCAGCATTCCAAATGCCAGAGTGAAAGCAGCCAGCAGGTAAAATATTATTGTTGAGCCGTTCATTTCTTAATACTCTTTTTACTATTGTTCCCTTGCGGGAAATTAAAGAAGACCTATTCCACCCCTTCCATAATTTTGGAACCGGGGTTATTTAAAACTTTTATCAGTTTATTCCTGTCATATACACTGTGCTCAAATGTCTGAGCCATCTTTATCGCATCAGACGGACAGGCTTCCACACACAAGCCACACATGGTACACATATCCAGATGATAGACAAACTTGTCAATCGCTTTCTTCTTCTTTCCTTCCGGGTTAATATCAAACTTGGTGATAATCTTAATCGTTCCGTTGGGGCAGGCCAGTTCGCAGGAAGTGCAGCCGGTGCAGCGGTGCTCATTTACTTCGTTATGCGGCATTACCACTTCGCCTTTAAACCGGTCCGGCAGTTCCAGTGTATCCCTGTTATCAGGATATTGTTGTGTTATTATCTCTTTATGGTGTGTAAAATAATAAAGAGTCCGCCTCATGCCGGTCGTCAGAGACTTTACAGCACCAAAAACTTCTTTTATGTATCTCGTTATAAACATATGTTTTGAGCTTATAGCTTTGAGCCATGAGCTTTAATATTTTCCTTTCTCCCCTTCAGGGGATGGGGGTTAAAAATGCCATCCCATAATCGCCATCAAGGTTGCTATCAGCAGGTTAATCATGCTGATAGGCAGCAGGTATTTCCATTCTAAGTTCAGCAGCTGGTCAATCCGCAAACGGGGGAATGTCCACCTGAACCACATGATAACGAATATGAGGAAGAACGTTTTTCCAAAAAACCATACGCTGGATGGTATATAATCCATCACATGATTAAAATCGGTCCAGTTGCCAATATGGAACGGCATCCATCCGCCAAGGAATAATGTAGCACCAATTGCGCAAACTATAAACACATTCACATATTCTGCCAGAAAGAACAGGGCGAATTTCATTCCCGAATATTCAGTATGGAAACCGGCTGTTAGTTCTGATTCAGCTTCTGCCAAATCAAAAGGAGCCCTGTTGGTTTCTGCAGTTACTGCTATCAGGAATGTGATAAAAGCGATGATTGCCGGAATGTGGCCTTTGAAAATCCACCAGCCTGTTTCCTGTGATGCAATGATTTTTGACACCTGCAGATCGCCCACAAAAACAATAATGGTAAGTATGGATAAACCGGCTGACAATTCGTAGCTCACAATCTGGGCACCGCTGCGCATGGCACCCAGCAGCGAATATTTATTGTTACTGCTCCAACCTGCCATCAGCACACTGATAACCATGAGTGATGACACACAGGAAACATACAGCACTCCAATATTCAGATCCCACAACTGGAAGTTTCTGGCAAAAGCGATAGGAGCCAGCAGCAGCATAGCCACAATCATTGCAATTATGGGTGCTACATTAAACATAATCCTGTCAGCACCAGTTGGAGTGAGGCCTTCTTTCACCATCAGTTTCACTGTATCGGCCATTGACTGCATCAAACCTTTCGGACCAACACGGTTAGGGCCAAGACGTATCTGTATCCAGGCAGATACTTTGCGTTCCATAATAACCAGTATCAAACCGAGTACAGCAAACAGGCCAATAACCGCCACTCCCGCCAGCACCATTTCAATGATTAATGTCCAGGTGGGGTTGAAGGTCTTGCTCAACCATTCATGAATTTCGTTTGCTATTTGACTAAAGCTCCACATTACTATTTCAGATTTTAGACTTTAGATTACAGGTTTCTATCTGAACTCTGCAACCGCCAATCTGCCATTTGTTTACCTGTCTATATCCGGTATCACCAAATCCAGTGTTCCCATCATGGCTACCAGGTCACCAATCTTTGAACCCCTGGCCATATGGTCAAGTACAGAAAGATTGGAGAATCCGGGTGAGCGGAATTTAATCCTGTATGGCGTATTACCCCCTTCGCTCACAATATATACTCCCAGTTCGCCCCTGGCCGTTTCCACTCTTGTATAAAAATCTCCTTTGGGCAGTTTCAGCACATTCTTCGTTTTGGCCTGGAAATCACCTTCAGGAATATTATCAATCAGTTGTTCGATAATACGGATAGACTGGTGCATCTCATTAATACGAACCATATAGCGGGCAAAAGAATCGCCTGCTATCTCCAGCACTTCATCAAACTCCAGTTTATCGTATATCTCGTAAGGATACAGTTTGCGGATATCGCTGCTGACACCGCTTCCTCTTGCAGATGGGCCGCTAACACCGTAAGCAATGGCGTCTTCTGCACTCAGGTAACCAACACCTTTCATCCGGTTCTGGAAAATAACATTACCGGTTACCAGTTCATCATATTCATGAATCTTTCTCTTGTACAACTGCAGAAATTCTTTTACCCTTTTCTGGAAGTTGGGATGAAGGTCATGCATCACACCACCCGGCACCATATAATTCATGGTTAACCTGGCACCGCAGGTTTCCTCCATAATATCATTGATACTTTCCCTTTCCCTGAAAGCATGGAAGAATGGTGTGAAGGCTCCCAGGTCCATGGCCATAGCGCCCCACCATAATTCATGTGATGCAATGCGGGTCAATTCATCCATCAGCACACGGATAACCTGTGCCCTTGCCGGAACTTCCACCTGCAGGCCTTTTTCCACAGCCAGTGCGCAGGCATGATTATTTATATGTGCCGACAAATAATCCATCCGGCTGGTAACGTATATAAATTGCCTGTAAGTAAGGCTTTCGCACATTTTTTCTATCGAGCGGTGAATATAGCCAAGATGCGGCTCCACTTTTTTGATGGTTTCACCATTCAGTGTAATAACCAGGTGCAGTACACCATGGGTGGCCGGGTGTTGCGGACCGAAGTTGATCTGGAAATCTCCATCGCCCAGCGCAATGCCGGCAGAAGTGTCTCCATATCTGTCATACGGAACCTCACCGCTGCCTGCAAACGGAGCCTGAGATTCATTTAATAATGTCGTTTCTTTATCCACAGTATGTTTCAAATTCGGTTTTATCTTGAGGTAGGCCAGAAACTGTTCCGGTAAACCTTACAGTTTTATCATATTCACAGGATCATCAAAATCCTTTCTTAACGGGTTCTTTCCTTCCCATCCGTCTGGCAGAATAAGCAGGCGCAGGTCTGGATGATTCAGGAAGTTCACCCCAAACATCTCATACACCTCTCTTTCATGAAATTCTGCTGTTCTCCAGATATGCGATACTGTTTCTACCTCTGGTTTGTTCCGGTCCAATTTTATCTTCACCACCATATTGTGTCTGTATTTGGTGGAAGAAAAATGATACACCATTGTTAAATGCGTTTTCCAGTCCACACAGGTCAGGCAGAAAAGATAATCGAAGAATAAAGCCTCTTCCTGGCGGAGTTGTCCGGCAAAAGCAAGCCAGTCAGCCACTTCTACATTAATGGTTACCCACTCACCGCCTTCTTGAAAGGTGGCAGCAGGTTGCAGTTCGGTGAGCTTTATTTTCAGTTCTTCGTTTGTCATTATTATTTTCCGTTTCTTATCTGTTCTCTGGTTAGTCCGCTCTTAATTTTTTGCTGCAACGTTATCAGGGCATGAAGCAACGCCTCAGGCCTGGGCGGACAGCCGGCCACATATACATCAACAGGTATTACATGGTCAGCACCTTTGACAACAGAATAGGTATTGTAAAAAAAAGGACCGCCGCTGATTGCACAGGCGCCCATAGCAATTACATATTTGGGGTCGGCCATCTGGTCGTATAGCCTCTTTAGTACAGGAGCCATTTTATTTACGATAGTACCGGCTATAATAATAACATCGGCCTGGCGTGGAGTAGCCCTGGCTACTTCAAAACCAAAACGGGAAAAATCGTATTTGGCACCTGCCACAGCCATATATTCAATGCCACAACAGCTGGTGGCAAAAGTGAGCGGCCAGAGAGAGTTAGACCTTGCCCAGTTAATCACATCGTCCAGCTTACTGAGGACAATACCGCCACCGGGCAAATCATGCACCTCGCCGGGAAAATTAGTTTTGCTATCCAGTGTTTTACTCAACTTAAAAACCTTTAAACCATTAAACTTTTCAACTCTTCTTTACATCCACTTCAGCGCACCTTTCTTATGTGCATACAAAAAGCCGATAAATAATATAAAGAAGAAAATAACAATTTCTACAAGGGCAATCCATCCCATGTGCTTGGCCACAACCGCCCAGGGATAGAGAAAAACAAGTTCTACGTCAAAAATCAGGAAGATCAAGGCAAACAGGTAGTAACCAACATTTAACTGAATCCAGGTTTTTCCCTTTGTGGCGATTCCAGATTCATACGGCTCTCCCTTTTGGCTGTTGGTGGAAGCTTTCAGTACAATCTTTGCAAGCATAATTGCAATGACTGAAAAAGCAATTGCGGATATTATCAGTACTATAAGTGACGCCGGTCCCATTCGCAACGGATTTGCACGAAAATAGGAACAAAGTGTAAACTTCGAACATGATAAGTATCAATTGTCAGGATTTTGTAAGTAACGTTAAAATCCTTAAGGGATAGTGCTGTCTATATTAAGTCATGCTGTTGGTAACGGTAATACCTGTTTCTTGAGACCATGCGGCCATTTTGTGTAACAGATCAATTCGCTGAGAAAACGTTATATTAAGTTCTTATATATCTTTACGCATCAGGATTATACGTTATAAAAAAAACCGATGAATAAAACAATATTTCTTTTTGCTTTTGCTGCTTTTTATACCAACGCATCCATTTCACAACCTCAGATAGAGATAAGTTCTGAAAGAGAATTTGGCATTTTCTTTCAGCAAGAAGTACTAAAAAGCAGGGATACAATTGAGAAAACTGTTAAACGATATGATGTGCTTTATGTCCGCTTTAAGATAACCGAAGATGGAGTTCCCGATAGTATCCTTTTTTCGGTAAAACAGCCTGCCGTATTAATTGAAGTAATTAAAAGTGCCCTAAGTATGATAAAACTAAACACGAAGGGAATTGAAAAGAATACTTCTTATTATGTATTGCCTGTTAATTACGACTTTACTCCGGATATTAAACCTGGTGAAGATGCCCTGACATCTTTATTCGCAAGAGCAGAAAAGATTGATGAAAGTAACTGGCAGTCTTATTTGAATTTTGATAATAACGGTTTGTTTAAAGCAGATGAAAGTGCAAAAGGGCTTTGGGGAATAAAATGTGTTTTATTGCCACCGGTGAAAGTAACAAGGCATAATACATTCTCCAACTCCACGCAGACATTTCAATAGCTGGATAATCGTATTTTCTTTAAGGTGGATACTCACCCGTACAACTCCTGGTGTATATCCTTTTTATCGTAACCCAAATCCAGGATATGCTTTTTAGCCTCATCAATCATATGGCGCCAGCCGCAGAGGAAGAAGGCGGCTTCCTGCCGGTTCTTGCATAAGTCCATATAAATGGGGTGCACATAGCCATAATGCCCCATCCAGTGCTCACGGCTAAGGGTGGGGTGATAGTGAAAACCTGGCAGCGACAGCTCCAGTTCTTTAAGCTCTTCGTAATAGAGCAGGTCATTCTGCCGGCGGCAGCCATAAATAAGGTGTATGTTCTTGTGCGGGATATTATTGGCCTTTATATGCTGAACCATACTGCGGAAGGGGGCAATGCCTGTACCTGTGCACACCAGGAAAAGGTCTTTGTCTAATTTCTCAGGCAGGTTAAATACTCCCTGCGGGCCACGAAGGGTCAGCTCACTGCCAACAGTGATATTCTTAAAATCGAAAAGATAGCCGGTGCCAAGTCCACCCTGCGCCAGCACAATCAGCAGCTCAAATACATTGCTGCCGTCTGGCCAGGAGGCAATGGAATAGCTGCGCCATCTTTTGTTGGATTTTTCGTGTATGGGCAGATCAAGCGTTACAAACTGACCAGGAGCAAATTCAAACGATTCCAATTCGGGTACCTGTATCCAGAAGCGGCGGGTATCATGGGTGTGGTCTTCAGTTTTTATCACAATTCCTTTTCGCCAGGGTAATAGAGCCATACATTTATTTTGATAAAGGTATAACCACCAGAAGGCATATTTGTTCTGAAAACAGGAAAATGTCCTTTATCCTTACTGGTGTTGAGTTATCTTTGCACCCGCCCATGAGTGTTAAGGATTTGCTGCAACGGTATCAAAACACCCCCCGCCTTTTTCAACTGGCGGACAGGCTGAGTTTTGCCTCACCCCAAAAAATTTATCTTGAGAATTTAAGAGGAAGCGCTTCACAATTTGTGGTGGCAGCGGCATTTACACACCCTTCTTTGTCGCAGCAAAACCATCTGATAATATTAAATGATGGCGAAGAAGCTGCATACTTTCATAATACATTAGAAAACCTGACCGAGGCCTTAGACATTTTTTATTTCCCATCTTCTTTCAAAAACAGGAAGAACTACCAGCTACTCAACTCGTCACATGTAATGTTGCGTACAGAAGCCCTGACCAAACTGGCTGCTGGCGGAAATAAGAAAGTGATAGTGACTTACCCGGAGGCTCTGTTTGAAAAAGTGGTTTTGCCTGGCACTCTTTCATCCAATATTATTCACATAAAAAGTGGTGATACGCTGAATACGGAGCAACTGCTGCTGCGGCTGGCTGATTATGGCTTTGAACGCACCGACTTTGTATATGAACCGGGGCAGTTTGCTATCCGCGGCGGCATTCTTGACATCTATTCATTCGGCAACGAAAAACCATACCGGGTGGAATTGTTTGGCAATGAGGTTGACTCCATCCGCATTGTGGACCCGGAAACTCAACTGAGTGAAAGAAAACTGCTGCAGGTAACCATTATTCCAAATGTAGATACACAATTTGCCAGCGAAGAAAGAATATCTCTTTTTGAATTTCTGCCGGAAAATACTGTAGTGTGGATTCAGGATTATGAGCTGTGCAAAGAACACCTGGCAGACAGCACCGACGACTTGTATGCATTTTTACGTTTGCAAGCTGAGTTGAAGGAGCAAGCTGCAAGGAATCAAGCGGTAACAAGAAACAAAAAACAAGCAACAAGTAACCAGTCCGACGAACCCGATGAAAAACTGCTGAAAAAGGATGTGAAAGAAGACGACTTTATCAGTCCTGATGAGTTTGAAGACAAAATATCGCAAAAACATGTGGTGGGTTTTGGCCACACAGATTCATTTCCTGCTCAATGGTCACCATTCACTATTCACCATACTACCAAAGAACAACCGGCCTTTAACCGCCAGTTCGATTTGCTGATAAGAGATTTGAAAAGCTGGGAAGCAAAAAAATTTCAATTATACATTTTCGCAGAAAATCCCCGCCAGTTAGAGCGGCTGCAAAGCATATTTGACGATTTAAAAGCGGAAATCGTATTCAATCCTGTTTCCACTTCCATACACGAAGGTTTTATTGATGAAGACCAGCAACTTGTCTGCTATACCGACCACCAGGTGTTTCAGCGTTATCACAAGTATAAGGTAAAACAGGCCTACAATAAGAACAAGGCATTAACGCTTCGTACCCTTCGGGAACTACAGCCCGGCGATTATGTCACCCACATTGACCACGGCGTGGGTGTCTTCAGCGGGTTACAGAAATTAGAAGTAAACGGTAAACTGCAGGAAGCTGTAAGGCTGATTTATAAAGACACCGATATTCTGTATGTAAACATCAACAGCCTGCACAAGATTGCCAAGTACACCGGCAAGGATGGCAGTGTGCCCAAGATAAACAAGCTGGGCAGCGATGTATGGAATAAACTGAAAGAAAAAACCAAGACAAAAGTCAAGGAAATTGCTTTTGACCTGATAAAGCTTTACGCCAAACGAAAAGCGCAACAGGGTTTTGCCCACACACCGGATAATTACATGCAGACAGAACTGGAGGCTTCATTTATTTATGAAGACACCCCCGACCAGGGCAAAGCCACAGCCGATGTGAAGAAAGATATGGAGTCACCATCACCAATGGACCGGCTGGTGTGCGGCGATGTGGGTTTTGGCAAAACAGAAGTTGCCATCCGGGCAGCATTTAAAACCAATGTGGATGGCAAGCAGGCTGCGATACTGGTGCCCACCACCATCCTGGCCTTTCAGCATTACAAAACATTTAAAGACCGGCTGAAAGATTTTCCGGTAACAGTGGATTATATCAACCGCTTCAAATCAGCCAAAGAAAAAAAAGAAACCCTGAAGAAATTAGAAGAAGGAAAGATTGACATCATCGTGGGCACACACGGGTTGCTGGGCAAGGAAGTGAAGTTTAAAGACCTCGGCCTGCTGGTGGTGGATGAAGAGCAGAAATTTGGTGTGGCACACAAAGAAAAAATTAAAACACTTCGCACTACGATAGATTGCTTGACGCTGACCGCCACCCCTATCCCTAGAACCTTACAGTTTTCGCTCATGGGAGCAAGGGATTTAAGCATCATGAACACACCGCCGCCCAATCGCCAGCCGATTCAAACGGAAGTGCAGGTGTATAACGAAGATTTTATCCGTGATGCGATATACTATGAAACAGAAAGGGGCGGCCAGGTATTCTTTATTTACAACCGCATTGCGGGCCTTGCCGAGATGGCTGCCATCATCCAGGCATTATGTCCCGACTTAAGCATTGGCTATGCCCACGGACAAATGGAAGGGCATGAACTGGAAGAAAGGATTCTCGATTTTATTGATAAGAGATATGATGTGCTGGTATGCACCAACATCGTTGAAAGTGGTGTGGACATACCGAACGTAAACACTATCATCGTTAACAATGCACACCAGTTTGGGTTGAGCGACCTGCACCAGTTGCGGGGCAGGGTAGGCCGAAGCAATAAAAAAGCATTCTGTTATCTGCTTGCACCACCAATGAGTACCTTACCCAACGATTCAAGAAAACGACTACAAACACTGGAACAGCACAGCGATCTGGGCAGCGGTTTCCAGATTGCAATGAGAGATTTGGACATCAGGGGCGCAGGAAATTTGCTGGGTGGTGAACAAAGCGGCTTCATGGCTGAGATTGGTTTTGAAATGTACCAGAAAATCCTTGATGAGGCCATCCGTGAACTTAAACGAACTGATTTTAAAGAACTATTTAAAGAAGAAATTGCAAAACAGGATGATTTCGTAAGCGATTGTACTATTGATACCGACCTTGAAATCCTGATACCGGATGACTATGTGGAAAGTATCACCGAAAGGTTGTCATTATACCAGCGGCTAGATAATTGTGAAACCGAAGAAGAACTGGCCGACATGAAGCAGGAACTGGCCGATAGGTTTGGCCCTATTCCGCAGCAGGTGGAAGATTTGTTTATCACTGTTCGCTGCCGCAAACTGGCGGTTGACCTGGGCTTTGAAAAAATGAGCCTGAAGGATGATACCTTGCGTTGTTTCTTTATCAACAGGCCCGATTCACCTTATTTTGAATCAGACACTTTCCAGCGTATTATCCAATACTTGCAAACCGGAACCAATAAGGCAAGGCTAAAGCAAACAGGCCGTCTTTTCATGCTGATTGGCAATGATATGAAGAGTATGGAAGCCATGCACCTGTTTCTCAAAGGGATGCACCGGTATTGTGTGCCGGAACTGCTGAAAGGCTGAGGCAACCTTTGTCTTGCCGCAACCGGTAATATTCTCGGGTATTTGTTTTAATTTTAATTCTTGTTAATACATAGCATGAGATTAAATCCAATTCCATTGATTGCAGCCTTGCTGCTGGTTGTTTCTGTTGATTCATTGCATGGTCAGCAACAATATTCTATACAGCTAAAGAGCGGCACTATAGTTCCTCCCAAAAATATTACTGCAGAACAAATGGAAAGGCTGAACCAGTCTGCTTCAAGAATTGCGGGTAAAACCTCTGTGATTATTCAGTTTGAGCAGTTACTGACGGACGCTGAAAAAAATGAGCTTAAAAATGCGGGAATTGAACTGCACGACTACATTCCTTCTTTTGCATACACCGCCAGCATATACGGCAGCATTAATATTGGCACACTGAACAAGTATAAAGCAAGGTCAGTATTTGAATTATCCCCCGCTCAAAAAATGGATGCAGAACTGGCTGCCGGTATTTTTCCGGCAAGAGCGGTTAAGGTTTACGGGATGGTGGATGTCTGGATCAGCTGGCCCCGTTCATTTGACCAGTCAATAGTCGTTAATGAACTCCGGTCAAGAAACATAGAGATCACCTCCTCTGTTTACAGTGCTTACAGAATTTTGTCAGTAAGAGTACCACAGCAACAAATTACAGAACTGGCCGCATTGCCTTTTGTTGAGTTTGTACAGGCTGCACCCGGTGAACCACAACTGCTTAATAACAACAGCAGGGCCAACTCAAGGGCTAATGTACTAACTGCAAGTTCTGGTATTGGAAGGAATATAAAAGGTGAGGGAGTAACAATTGGTATCGGTGATGACGCAGATCCGCAACATGTGGATATCACGGGAAGGAAAATCAACCACACACATGGCTTTTATGATTATCATGGCACCCATGTAACAGGCATAGCTGCTGGTGGTGGCATCTGGAATGAACTTTATACCGGCCATGCACCAAAAGTCAGGGTGGTGAGCCAGATTATGCAGGGAATTATCAACAACTCTCCTTCCTATGTTTCCGATTATGGTATGGTGGTGACCAATAACTCCTGGGGGTTAATTGCAGAGTGTGGTTATATGGGCCAATATGACTTTTATTCTGCCATTGCCGACCAGCAGGCTATTGCTTTGCCCAACCTGCAGCATGTGTTTGCAGCCGGCAACAGCGGCGGAACTACCTGTAGTCCGTATCCGGCTTCTTATAAAACTGTGCTGAATGCTTTTCAATCATCAAAGAATGTGATTACAGTTGGTAATATGTTTGTTAACGGAAACATAGCTCCGGGCTCAAGCAGGGGACCTGTTCATGATGGAAGGATAAAACCGGAAATCGTTTCGCAGGGAAGAGATGTTTGGTCCTCTGCAAATTTTGTTGATTATTGGGCCAATAGTGGCACCAGCATGGCTGCACCTTCTGTATCAGGAGGGCTTGCCTTATTATATCAACGTTACAGGCAACTCAATGCATCTGCCAATCCGCTGAATGGTTTGATGAAAGCTATTGTATGTAATTCCGCAAACGACTATGGCAATCCTGGTCCTGATTTTACTTATGGGTTTGGCGTACTGAACCTTTTGCGTTCTGTTGAAACAATTGAAAACAACAGGTACTTTATTGATAATATTACAACGGGTGCTGTTAAAACTCATAACATAGTTGTTCCCGCAAACACGGCTGCACTAAAAGTGATGCTTTATTGGAACGATCCTGCTGCTTCTGCAGTTGTGTCAAAAGCCTTAGTCAATGATCTTGACCTTACAGTAACTACCTCCACTCCTGCCGCTACCTACCAGCCACTGATACTGGATCCGTCACCGACCAACGTTACGGCCAATGCCGTGCCCGGTGTGGACACACTGAATAATATCGAACAGATAACTATCAGCAATCCGGCTGCAGGCACTTACACGGTAAATGTAAATGGAACAGCAGTGCCGGTAAGTTCTCCGCAACAGTATTTCGTTGCATACGATATAGTGCCTGTGTCCACAACACTGACACAACCTGCAGGTGGCGAAAAATTGCTGCCCGGGGAAAATGTATTACTGATGTGGGATTCTTATGGGGGAAATGCTGAAACATTTACAGCTGAATACTCCCTGGATAATGGTGGAAGCTGGGTAACCATCAGTAACAGTATTTCATCATCTCTAAGACAATATACCTGGACAGTACCTTCAGCGGCCACAAACCAGGCACTCATCCGCCTGACAAAAAACAACACAGCACAGGTTAGCATTTCTGCTGTCTTCACCATCATCGGGGCACCGGCTTTGCAACTGGCTCCTGAGGCAGAACAATGTGAAGGGTATATCAAACTAAACTGGACAGCATCACCCAATGCCACACAATACGAAGTAATGAAACTGCAGGGTGATGAAATGCAGTCGGTAGCTATTTTGCCAAACACGACCTTTAGTTATACATTCAGTGGTCTTTCAAAAGATTCAGTGTATTGGGTTACCACAAGGGCTATTTACAACGGCAACCCGGGAAGAAGAGATAGTGCTGTCTATCGTCAGCCGAATACCGGTTCCTGTTCAGGCAGTATTTCAGATAACGATATTGCTATGACTGCCGTACTTTCTCCGGCATCATCCGGGCGGTTGCTTACATCCACCGCTTTGTCAAATGCAGTTCCGCTGACAGTAAGGATAAAGAACCTTGATGACAACACCTCAAACGCAACACTCACTTTCAGTTATTCCATTAATGGCGGCACGCCGGTAACTGATGCAGCAGTAACTCCAGCAATCAATGCGGGAGCAACGTATGACTATACATTTGCCGCTCCAATAGACTTATCAGCTGCAGGTACATATAATATTCATTTTGAAGTGGCCCGAACCGGCGGCGACCCTGTGGCATACAACGATACCTTGTGGGTGCAGGTTAAGCAACTCAATAATCCGGCAGTTACATTGCCGTTTACTGATGATATCGAAGCAACGGCAAATCAATTAGTACTGGTGAGGCAGATGGGATTGCAGGGAGCAGACCGTTATGATTTTGCCAACAGCACAGCTGCGGGAAGACTGCGTACTTTTATCAGCACTGGAATGGCTTATTCCGGTACAAAAGCCATTACGCTGGATGCAGACAAATACAATGCCGGCACATCTGATACTCTTACTGCTACTTTCAATCTTGCGGCGTATGATGCCACCACTCAGGATTTGCGTCTTGATTTCCGCTATAAGAATCATGGGCAGGGCAGCCATGCCACCAACAAAGTCTGGATAAGGGGCAGCGATGTCAATAACTGGATAGAGGCATTTGACCTGGCAGCAAACCAAAGTGAGGTTGACGGCTCCTACAAACTTTCTTCCTCCCTGCAGGTTAGTGATTTACTGAAGAATGCCATACCCGCACAAAATTTCTCCACCAGTTTCCAGGTACGCTGGGGACAGTATGGCCAGTACAGTGCCGCAGACAACAGCGGCTATGCGGGCTATAGCTTTGACGATATTAAACTGTACACAGCCACCGATGATATGCAATTGCTTAGTATCGATACACCTGTTGTAAACAGCTGCAACCTTGGAGCGGCTGTACCCGTGAAAATTACAGTTAGAAATAATTCTGAAGCAGCACTGGCGAATGTGCCGGTTCAATACAGCATAAACGGCGGGGCACCGGTGATAGAAACAATTACAGCATCTATACCGGCGAACAGTAATTACCAGTACACATTCACTGCAACTGCCAATCTCTCTGCCAACGGAACTTACCTGCTGGCAGCAAGAGTGGCACAAACCACAGACAGTTACGATGTGAACGACACCCTGAGCAGAACAGTCATTAACACACTGCTGATTACTGTTACAAACGCCAGCCCTTACCTTGAGCAGTTTGAGGCAAATAATGGAAACTGGTACACCGGAGGTAAAAACAGTTCCTGGGAGTATGGTACACCGGCCACTTATAAATTAACCCGTGCTGCTAATGGAACAAAAGCCTGGAAAACCGGAATACAAAGCAAGTATAAAGATGCTGAACTCTCTTACCTGTATTCACCCTGTTTTGATATTTCGGCTGTTACAAGTCCCGCATTGAGCATGAGCCTCTCTCTTGATATGGAAGATTGTCAGCTTCCTTATGGAAACTTCTGCGATGGCACTTATATGGAATACTCAATAGATGGGATAAATTGGTCAAGATTGGGTGCTTATGGTCAAGGCACTAATTGGTATAACAAGAATTATCCTGCTGCAACAAATCTCTGGAGTGCACAAAACTATTACCGCTGGCATGTGGCCACATTGCCACTGTCAGTATTGCCTGCACCGCTTTCACAATACACCCGGATACAGTTCCGGTTTGTGGTATCGTCTGATGCTTCGGTAAACAGGGAAGGTATTGCCATTGATGATATACATATTTACAGTAATCCTTACGGCATTTATGATGGCACAGGAGCCAGCCCAGTCGTTAATCAACCCGCAGTAAATGGTACAAACTGGGTGAACTTTACAGAAGGGGTTACCGGAAGAATAATTGCATCTGTAAAACCAGACGGACAAAACCTCGGAAGTACAGATGTGCAGTCCTTCGTCAACACATCGGGTGTGCGCACCAACAGCGGGCAGTATTATCATCACCGCAACATCACCATCAAACCAACAAATAATACGCTGGCTGATTCCTGCACAGTCCGTTTTTATTTTCTTGATTCAGAAACAGAAGCCCTTATCAACGCTACAAGCTGCACCCCCTGTTATAAACCAGCTATGGCGTATGAACTGGGTGTGTCGAAATACAGCGACCCGAACGATTTTTATGAAGACGGTGTGGTGGAAAATGGTGTGAGCGGAACATGGCTCTTCATCAACTCTTCTAAAGTGCAGAAGATACCTTATGATAAAGGCTACTATGCCGAGTTCAGGGTGAAAGACTTTTCAGAGTTCTGGCTTAACAATGGCGGTTTCACCGGCGATCATCCATTGCCTTTGCAACTCATCAGTTTTACTGCTTCAAAAGCGGCAAACGGAAATGATGCTGTGCTTAGCTGGACAACAGCCTCTGAGTTTGATATTAACAGGTTTGATATAGAAGTGGCCAAAGGCAACGAAGCTTTCCGTAACAACAGCTTTTTAAAAATCGGATCAGTACTCAGCCAGGGCAATGCAACCGGCGAACAGTATTATTCATTTACAGATATTGAAACCGGCAAAACAGGAGTATGGTATTACCGGCTGAAAATTTTGGAAAGGGACGGCAGTTTCAACTATAGCGACATTAAGCCGGTTGTGTTCAGCAACGAAGTAAAGTGGCAGGTAACGCCAAATCCTTCGGATGGCATCTTCCAGTTGTCTTACCAGGAAAGCCGTGATGAGCCGGTGGATGTTAAACTCGTGGATGCCACCGGCAGAACGGTAAAACAGTTCCGCTTAACCGGCAACGGTTTTCCGCAAAAGCAGGTGATCGATCTTAGTGGTAACAGCCATGCTAAAGGTCTTTATTTGCTGTATGTGACTTCGGCAGCTGGCCATCAGTCATTTACACTGCTGAAACAGTAAAACCGGCCCCTGCTCCAAAAACTTGCAGGAATCTGGAAAGTTTTCTACATTTGTTCCACAATATTGCAACGCTTCAGCTCATTACTGAGGCGTTGCTCTTTTTTTCTGTTTAACCTAAAGGATTTGAATATGAGTGGAATACAGTACGTAACAAAGGACACACTGGAGCAAATGAAAGCAGAACTGCAGCGGATGAAAGGCGTTGACCGTCCCGCTGCCAGCCGGGCTATTGCCGAAGCAAGGGAGAAAGGCGACCTGAAAGAAAACGCTGAGTATGATGCAGCCAAAGAGGCACAAGGCATCCTCGAAGCAAGAATTGCTGCCATGGAAGGGGCAATGGCCAATGTGCGGGTACTGGATGAATCTGCAATTGATACCAGCAAGGTTTCGATTTTAACAACCGTAAAACTTACTAACCTGGGCACTAAAAAGCAGGTTACCTATAAAATTGTGAGTGAGAAAGAAGCCGATCTTAAAGCCGGTAAAATTTCTGTTACTTCACCTATTGGCAAGGGCATACTTGGCAAGCTGGTGGGGGAAACTGCCGAAGTTCAGGCTCCTGCCGGTGTGCTGAAATTCAAGATTGAAGAGATTACTGCTTAATCCGTAAGAAACCCTGAGCATCAAAAAAGCCCCCGTAATTACGGGGGCTTCATTATTTTATAAAAGAAATTTATTGTGTTTCTGTTTCTCTTGCATACTGCGATTGCTTTACGAAATAATACTTCTTGCCCCCATAGCTGGCAGTTGTATAACTTACCGGCATAACAGTAAAGGCAATGGCATCGGCAGTATTAGCCACCTCCTGCATTTCAGCAGGAGAGAAAGTAACCGAACTGCTGGCACCGCCCACTGCTTTTCGCTTGGTGCCTTTAGTCCCTATCACTTCATAAACAGTGCCCGCTACATTGCCGGTGGCAGTGTAATTAAGGGTGAAACTGTTGGCAATATTAATTTTGGCAGGTAATGTAAAATAACCGCCTGAAGGAAATGCACTGTTATCGGTATGGTTAAAGGCTGAAATGCCGTTACCGCTATTTCCCGATGCAGTCCATGCTGTGCTGTTGCCGGAGAATAAAACATCGAAACCAATATACATATAGTAGTTAACGCCGCCTATAAAATCAACCGGTATGGTATTCACGGTCACATCACCCCCATCTTTCATGCTGGCAGGACTGCCGAACCAGGCCAGTGCATACTGGAACTCATCATTGGTATTCCCGGTATAACTGTCATACATATACTGCTTAATTGCATAAAAGGCCCCATCTGCATCGCTGTTCAGGGAAAGGTTTCCGTTGGCATCAACCGACACATTTTGCTGGTTGTTATCATCCTCGCTGAAGGAGGCTTCCTTTTGGCAGGATTCAAGCAATAAGAATGAAAACACCAATCCGGATAAGAGGTTTATTTTTCTCATGTTTAGTTAATTAGAAAATAAAGATAACAGAAATGCAGGTGCTGGCAAACCTCCTGTATCCTTCTTTTTTGAGACAAACAGGTGTAGATTTGTTTACTAAACCTGCTGTTATGACTATCTTTTCAAGAATTATTGCCGGTGAAATCCCTTCATATAAAATTGCCGGGAACGATTTGTTCTTTGCCTTTCTTGATATTTTTCCGCTGAGGGAAGGACATGTGCTGGTGGTGCCCAAAACAGAAGTGGATAACCTTTTCGACCTACCCGCCGATTACTTGCAGCAGATGCTGGTGTTTGCACAGCCCATTGCAAAAGCTATTGAAAAGGCATTCGACTGTAACCGTTGCGGCATCAGTGTTATTGGCCTTGAGGTACCCCATGCTCACCTGCACCTGATTCCTATCAATAATGCCAACGACCTCAATTTCAACCAGCCAAAGCCACAGGCGTCGCCTGAAAGTTTGAAAGCTGTGCAGGTAAAAATATTACAAAACCTGTTGCAGGAGAGTGGCAACAAGCCGGTTTAGGTGTGGTTGTTTAACTGGAAGTAAGCAAGACATGGCGATGTATAAATGCGACCTGACGAGCCTTGTATTACAAGATTTAACCGCAGAGACCGCTGAGTGTTGCGCAGAGGAAAGACAAAGGAGCAGCGTTGTGCGGTGGGCGGTTATACTGCCGCATTGAGGAACCGGGTTCGTTTAAATTCGTTTGTTGGTCTCTTTGCCCTGCACAAGGCCGGTACGCAAGACGCAATTTATCTGCCGCAGGCATGACAAAGGCCGCCTGGAAATTTGGAAGAACAGCATAGACAAAAAAGGGGTGTATATACTGGAGGCAATAACAAATAAACAGAGGTATACCTGGAAACTGGCTAAACAATAAACAACAGCCGGATACTTTTTAAATACCCCTTTCCTTACAGAAAGGGGTATTGTTATTTTGGCGGGGTGAAATCTCAGTATTTCTTTAATGTATCGGCATACTGGTTAAAGTTGTGAAAAGCCGCATCCCAGCTGTTGATGCCAAACTCATAGTCCCAGGGTTCAATATACCTTGCCCGCAGCAGCTTTGCCTGTTCAAAAACCTTTGTATAGTCGCCGCCGGGGAAACTGGCAGTACTATCTGAGCGGTCTATTACCTGGCAGTAAATATCTCCCGGAAAATTTTGCAGTACGGTTATCAAACCGGGCTGGTAAGTTGTGTTTCCGGATATCCACCACATGGCGGCCCCAACCCTGTGGTTTAGTGTATTGTCATTCCACAGGGAGGTGATGATGCTTTCGGCGGGGGCTGCTGAGCTGAAAAGGTTATGCACTTCAAAGGCAAGTGCTTTACCGGAGAAAGCGGTGGCAAAAGCTTTTGCATTTTGCAGCGAAGCATCAATCCATTTTGCTTCGGTATAACCGGCAGCTGCAAAGGCTGACTGGCTGAACCCGTTCAGGTGGCCCTCGATGCCGTTTGCTGTCATCTGCGGAATGTAAACAAGGAGCAGGGATGTATCATTATTATATTTTTCTGCAAGCTTTGCGGCAAGCTTTGCCAGACTGGTAAGAACGGTATTATCCCAAACCAGGGGCAGCTTATAAGGCAGGCCCCTGAATGTGTAATTGAAGTAAGGAGCATTTTTCTGTGTAATCAGCCAGCCGGGGCTGCCAATTCCGCCGGCCAGTATGCCCAGTGAATATTTTTTGCCTTTTGCTTTTACAGCGTTTACCTGGTTGTCAATGGCAGTGAAATTGAAGCTGCCCTCAACGGCTTCAATATCTTTCCAGAAGGCCCTGATTAAAACACCTCTTGTTTCGGCATGGTTCAATACGGTGGCTGATGTGCTTCCGGCGCTTGAGAATATACCTTTTGGTTTAACGACCGTGGCCGGTGAAACAGGCTCCTGCGGGGTGGCGGATTGCTGTTTGCTGCATGAGGTACAGAAAATCAAGGCGAGGTAAACGGGCATTTTCAGGAGGGCTGATTGCATTCAAATAATAATTTCAGGATAGACTGCGGCCGGTTAGTTTGGTTTAAATTGGTGTGGCAGCGGAGGGTGGAGGTCGGAAATCGGAGGTCAGAGGTCGGAAGTGGGTGCGGGAATCTTTTGAGAGGCTGCGCTTGTTTTGCAGTAGCTCGAACACCTTTCGCAGTAAGCCGAACACCTTTTGCAGTAGGCCGAACACCCTTCGCAGTAAGCTGAACACCTTTTGCAGTAAGCTGAACACCTTTTGAAGTAAGCCGAACACCTTTTGCAGTAAGCTGAACACCCGTTGCAGTAAGGCGAACACCTTTTGCCGGAGGGAGTTTTCCTTTTGCCAAAGGCTATTCCCTTTTTGCCGAAGGCAGTTTTCTTTTTGCCGGAGGCAGTTTTCCTTTTGCCGAAGGCTATTTCTTTTTTGCCAAAGGTAGTTTTCCTCTTGCCGAAGGGCTTAGACTGACCTCATCCCAAACCCCTCTCCCGGGGGAGAGGGGCTTTTTGGGCTGTGAAAGGTTTTGGGAAGAGGAACCAGTGATGGTTTTATATTTTCTGCGAGGGCAATAAAGTTTGTGCCGGCCCGATGGGCCTTGCATTCCAAGATTTAACCGCAGAGACCGCTGAGTGTTGCGCAGAGGAAAGACAAAGGAGCAGCGTTGTGCGGTGGGCGGTTATACTGCCGCATTGAGGAACCGGGTTCGTTTAAATTCGTTTGTTGGTCTCTTTGCCCTGCACAAGGCCGGTACGCAAGACGCAATTTATCTGCCGCAGGCATGACAAAGGCCGCCTGGAAGATTTGGAAGACCGACAAAGGCAAAAAATAACTTTGATGCCGATTTGTATCCCTTATGTATTGCATTCCCGTTACTCACAAATACCATACTGCTTTTTACTCATTCACATAATGTGTATATTTGAAGAAAGAGTTTTTTCACAAACTCACGTTGGCAGCAATCCAAAACCTAATGCTTGTAAAGTCTTCAATAGACACAAAAAAAAGGTTCAAGTTCACAGCTTATATCGGACTTGACAGAAACTGGTGGCATTACTACAACCATTACAAATCTGCTATTGACCATTTAGTAATAGGCATCGAAGGAAGTTTACCAGTAAACACAGTTTCATCTTCTCTTCTTTTTTTAGTCAGACATTGTTTAGAACTTGGTTTTAAAGCAAATATTCTAAAACTCGAAACTATTAGCGACGCAAGACCTAAACTTACATTTAAAGGTGGAAACTCACATTCGCTTGAGCACCTTTATAGTGTTTTCAAAGACCATTTGGTTAAAATTCAAAATACTCACAACATAGAGCCCTCAATAAGGCAAAAGATGGACGAATACCTAAACGAAACAGAAAAATTGAAAAACATTCTTCACCAACTTGACAAAGGTTCATACAATTTCAGGTATCCTGTTGATACAGATGGTAATTACAACTTTGAGTGGGATGAGCAAGTGAATATTGCGGACATTGTTGATGCTTTTTATAAATTACAACCATTCATGATTTTTACTGACCAAGTTCTCTATGAACATGGTGTTTTTGGCTTCGAATAAACTTAAACTTATGAGATACTTTTTAACTACTTTAGCTTTTACGCTTTCCAGCATCTCTTCTTTCTCGCAAAAGACTACAACTCCGCAACTCGAAATAGATAGACTTTATAAAAAGTACAAAGACAAAGAAACTATATCAATCTCATTCCCTAACGGTACAGTTACAGCTAACGTCAAGACTTATCTTAACGAATCAGAAAAGCCGTATGAGATCGAACTCTCTGGAACAGAATTTAGCGGAAAAACATTAAGCTATTTTTTAAGCTATTTTATCAAACAAAAGGCTTCCCAAGGATTTAAAGAGCAAGGTTATTTTTCCTACAAAGACACATATACTCCTGAATGGATTCAACATGCGTTTGAAAGTCCTTTTGACCCAGGAATCGAACTTAGCCTACAAAAAGGAAAAGAGTATTGCATAATCATAGCTACAAAAACAAAGAAAGGAAACACAGGAAATGATATGTTTGACTATGAATACACCTTCAGCTTGTCAAATGGTGACATGCGAAGAAAAGGTGGAGATAAAGCAAAACCTTTGGACTTTTGACACATGAACCGCAGCCAACATGAACCTTTAGATTTGTTTTTTGAGATTTATATGAATAAAACTACTACTATTATTACTTTTCTTTTTGTTCGATAATCAGCTTAGGCTAAGGAATACCGCCACACCGGCAAAGCTTTAGCACTTTTTTTGCCCTTGTTGGTCTTTTGGGAAAGCAACACGCCGCTGTCATGCCGCCGGTAGATAAATTGTATCTTGTGTGAGGGTAATGCGGCGCAGGAAGATGACCAAAGCATAATTCATTTGTTGGTCTTTATGCCTTGCATAAAGCCGACACACAAGACACAACAAAGGCCGCCTACAAATTTGGAAGACCAGCAAAGGCAAAAAGGTGGCCTGGGAGATTTAGAAGACCAGCAAAGGCAAAATATCCGGCTGACGAATTACTATTAAGCTTTTTGTTGTTAACTTCAACTTCAGTTTTTCAAATCGACAGCGGTACCGGGCTGGATATTCAATGAATACCAGCACAGCATAAAGCCCAGCCCGTTGGCGGTAATTTTTGCAGACTCCTATGTAATTAACATATTCATGTAACTTACTTACACTATTTCAAAATGAAACAACTGTTTGCTATATTATTTGCACTTACAATCTCAATGAGCTTGTCTGCCACTGAACAAGAAGCAGATCTTCTGATAAATGGTGGTGATACGATATACCTTAAAACTTTTCTGTTAGAGAAGCTGGAA
The DNA here is from genome assembly GCA_937858715.1 of uncultured Chitinophagaceae bacterium. GTDB lineage: Bacteria > Bacteroidota > Bacteroidia > Chitinophagales > Chitinophagaceae > JJ008. Next base: position 27,721 of record CALLZY010000260.1, read on the forward strand.
CTTAAATTTCCACCTTTTGGCAATATAAAAGCAACAGCCCCATCTACGGCTTGTTGGCGTGGCTATAAAGCAGTATGGAGAATTTCAGATAATAAACTTTATTTAGAAAAAATAACTCGTTGTCACTCTGACACAAAAGATGGTGAACAAAACATCTTTGAACTATTTCAGAAAAACGGGTTGAAGTTTGAAGCGAAAGACAGCATGATATTAGCCGATTGGTGCACTCAGGATTTTTACAAAATGAATTCTCCTGTTGCTAAATATTATAAGGATAAACTTTATTTATATGGCGGATGGAATAGCAAGGAAAAAGAAAACGATGTCTTTCTACGAATCGAAAAAGGTTGCATAACAAAAACGCAATTGAAATCATAAAACTATCGCCACATGAACTGTACAAAAAACCAAGCAGAAGTTCATCTTTAATTCACTAATAAGCTTAGGCTGAGGAATACCTTCACATCGCCAAAGCTTCAACGTTAGCTGTCCTTGTAAAGAAACCCTTTGGCTCAGAAAAGCTCTTTTTTGTCGCTTTCTTAGCCCGTTTATTTTATAGTTAAGCGCTACATTTGAACAGTAACAAAAACTATAAACCATGGCACTTATCAATCCGCACATCAACTTTAACGGTAATGCTGAAGAGGCATTTACATTTTACAAATCAGTATTTGGAGGTGAGTTTGCAAAGGTTATGCACCTTAAAGACCTGGCAAGTCCTGAGTTTCCTGTTGCCGAAAATGATGCAAACAAGATATTGCACATTGCTTTGCCTATTGGCAAAAACATTTTAATGGGCAATGATGTTCCGGAGTTTTTGGGACCAGTAAATGAAAATGAAAACAGGTCGAAAATTTCCATCAGTGCAGAAAGCCGTGAAGAAGCCGACAGGTTATTTAACGGACTTTCAGCCGGCGGCACAGTTGAAATGCCTATTGCCGACAGTCCGTGGGGTTCATACTTTGGCATGTTCAGAGATAAGTATGGTATTGAATGGATGGTGGACTTTGATTCAAAATACAAAGGGCAACTATAGGCAAAACAGGTACTGCTCACGATAAAAAATAAAAAATAAAAAATGAGTAACATCCCCTTCCAGGCAATTGACTGGAGCTCTATTGAAAAAATTGAATACAAAGGAGAAACAGGTGTTGCCTTTTGGCAGACAGTACAGTTTCCCGGACTCAGAGTAAGAATAGTGGAATACTCAAACGGATACCTGGCAGACCACTGGTGTCAAAAAGGGCATATTGTTCATTGCATGGAGGGGGAATTCATCAGCGAATTAGCCACAGGTGAAAAAATCAAACTAAAGAAGGGAGAAACTTATGTTGTGTCAGACGAACTTAGCTCACATCGCTCCATCTCTGAAAACGGTGTTACCCTTCTTATTATTGACGGCGATTTCTTGAAGAATAAAGAATGATAAAGTTTTGTGCTGCCAGGTTTCCGGCATGGCAGTAACGGATTCACCCTTCGTCAAGCTCACCCTTCGTCAAGCTCACCCTTCGTCATGCTCACCCTTCGTCATGCTCACCCTTCGTCATGCTCAGGGTAAAACAGCCTGCAATTTTCATCACAGGCTGTCTGCCATTTGCTTGCCACTAATCCAGTATTTTTTATCCGGCGGGTTGTTCTTCGTGGGCCAGTGTGTGTGCCAGCCCGGTTATTTTTCCGAGCAGTGCGGGCATGATGGCCTCCACTTCGGGGGTAAGCTCCACACCCTGTTGCTGTATAGTGGCGATGCTTACCACAAAGAGATGTATCTCCGGTATCTGCCCCAGCAGTTGCAACGAACTCATCATATCCTTGAGGCCGATGTCATGTGTGCTCATGGCCTTGGGAAAGTCGGAGGCGAAGCGGGGTTTTATCAACCGGATTGTTCCGGCGGGGTTGCTATCGAGAGTGGCATCCACCAGTATCACCCTTGGATATTTTTCAAAATAGCTGAGCAGGTGAAACCCACCGGTGCCGCCATCCACCACATCCACACCCGGCGGCAGGGTGGTCTGCTGCATGCGTTCTGCTGCATGCACCCCCACCCCTTCATCGCCCATGAGGTAGTTGCCGATTCCCATTATCAGTAAGCTGTTCTGCATTATGCTTCTTTAGCCGGTGATGGTTCGTTAGGCACTTCGAGCCCTTTTTCAAATACTTCTTCTTCCACAAATTTCCATCCGCCGCCCATGCTTGATATTTCGCCACGGCCTTCTACATAATCATGATAGAATACGAGGTACACATGTATTACTGTGAAGATGATGAAGAACCATGTGGTGGCGTGGTGTACAGAACGCAGCGGAGCATCGCCGCCGAACATGCCGGGCACCCACTTGAACAGTTTGGGGAACCACCAGCTGGTGCTCATTGATGCATAGAGGCCAAAGCCGGTGATGCACTGAATGAGAAAAGCGATGAACGTAAAGAAATAAATGAAGCCGGCCATAGCGTTGTGTCCCACACTCATGTGTTCTTTGCCCCGCAGCATGAGTATATCCATCTTAAACACCTGCCACATTTCTTTAAAGAAACGGCCTGATGTGGGGATGAACTGTTTCCAGTTGGCATATTTATTTCCCACAAAGCCCCAGTAAATGCGGAACAGGAAGTTGAAAAGAAATACATAGGCTGCCACAAAGTGAATGGTACGCATCCAGCCCATTGTAAACTGCTGCGATGCCTCTTTGGAACTTTGTATTGCCAGCGGATTGGCGATATAAAAACCGGTGATGATTAATACAATTATGGTAAGTGCATTTAACCAATGGTAGATGCGAACAGGCTGTTCCCATACATATACCCGCCGCAGCTTGTGTCCGTTTGTTTTTCCGTTTGCCATAGAAAAAATTTAAAGGTTAGTCGCCCAGTACACTGATGCGGTTAATGTGTTTTCCTTCCTCATCGTACAGGTGCACGGCACATGCGAGGCAGGGGTCGAATGAATGCACTGTTCTCAGGATTTCGACCGGCTGTTTGGGGTCGGCGATTGGTGTATCCCTGAGTGCAGCTTCATACGCTGATACCTGTCCTTTTGCATCTCTTGGTGATGCGTTCCATGTGGTGGGTACCACTAACTGGTAGTTGGCAATTTTTTCGTCTTCGATATTAATCCAGTGTGCCAGTGCGCCACGGGGAGCTTCTGCATGTCCCACGCCGAGGGCTTTGTCGGGCCAGTTGGAAGAATCCCTCATTTTGGATTCGGCCATGCGGGTATCGCCTTTCTTAATGTTATCAATCAACTGGTCGTAGAACTCGAGTCCCCACTGAGAAACAAGCACACTTTCCAGTCCACGGGCAGCAGTGCGGCCCAGTGTGGAGAACAGTGCTGTAACCGGAACATTCAAATCGGTGAGGGCTTTGTCCACAACGGCTTTAAAGTCTTCCCTGCCTCTTGCATAACCCACCAGCACCCTGGCCAGCGGACCTACTTCCACAGCATTGCCTTTCCACCTTGGCGTTTTCAGATAGCTGTACTTCTGTGTGGTGTCGAGGTTTTCGAACGGAGGTTTAGGGCCTGTGTATTTGATTTTGCTTTCGCCTTTCCACGGGTGCAGGCCGCCGCTTCCTTTATATTCATACCAGGAATTATCAATGAACTCCTGTATTTCGTCATCCTTTCTCATGTCCACATCCATCACTTTGCTGATGTCTTTGTTAAGGATAACTCCCTGCGGGAATTTATAAGAGGCCACATCACGATAGCCATTGGTTGGAAAATCGCCGTAGGCCATATAGCTGCCAAGACCGCCGCCGATGGCACCCCAGTCTTTGTAGAAGGAAGCAATGGCCATCAGATCGGGGATATACACCTGCTCGATAAATTCTTTTCCGTCTTTCAGTAGCTGCCCTACATAGGCAAGTCTTTCTGCATTCAGTCCGCTGATGTCATCGGTGCTGATAGCGCAGGCCATACCACCCACGAGATAGTTGGGGTGCGGGTTCTTACCGCCGAAGATGGTTTGCACTTTCACCATTTCTTTCTGCCACTCCAATGCTTCGAGGTAGTGTGCCAGGCCGATGAGGTTTACCTCAGCAGGGAGCTTGTAGGCGGGGTGACCCCAGTAACCGTTGCTGAAAATACCTAACTGGCCGCTTTCCACAAATTTGGTAATGCGCTTTTGCAAATCACTGAAATAACCGGGAGATGATTTAGGCCAGTGTGAAATACTCTGTGCCAGTTCGGATGTTTTCTTGGGGTCAGCCTTCAGGGCATTCACCACATCCACCCAGTCCATAGCATGCAGGTGATAGAAGTGCACCACATGGTCATGCATGTAGAGGGCGGCGTTCATAATATTCCTGACCAGTTCGGCATTTGGCGGAATAACAATACCCAATGCATCTTCCACACACCTTACTGAAGTGAGTGAGTGTATAGAAGTGCACACGCCGCATACACGGCCCACATAAGCCCATGCATCCAGCGGGTCACGGCCTTTTAATATTTCTTCGAGCAGGCGCACCATGGTGCCGCTGCTGTAAGCGTCTTTGATCTTGCCGTTTTCGATATCGGCTTCTATGCGTAAGTGACCTTCAATCCTTGTAACAGGGTCAACTACAATTCTTGTACTCATATTATTATTTGTAAGTAGTAATTAAATGGGGTTAGCTTTTCAGTTCCTGTTCGCTTTCTTTTCCTTCCTTTTCCAGGTTTTTAATCAGTTTCTTTTTGCGAACATTGGTCATGATGGCATGTGCAGCCAGTGCAACACCAGTGGCAGCGAGGGCTGTTTTGCCCACCGTGTCGGCAGTGGATTCAATACCAAATCCGGGGAAGGCCGATGCTCTTTCGTAGATGCGGCCATTGTCCCAGTAGTTTTCTTCGCTGCAACCGAAGCAGCCGTGACCGGACTGTATCGGGAAGCTGACTCCATTGTTCCATTTGGTTACACCGCAGGCATTATACGTTGATGGTCCTTTGCAGCCCACTTTGTAGAGGCAATATCCTTTCTTGGCATTTTCGTCATCGAAACTCTCCACATATAAACCGGCATCGTAGTAAGGACGGCGGTAGCAGGTATCATGCACTCTTTTGCTGTAGAAGGCTTTTGGTCTGCCCAGCGCATCAAGGTCTGGCAGGCGGCCAAATGTTACCACATGTACAATCACACCGGCCATTACCTCGCCAATCGGAGGACAACCAGGCACCTTAATGATTGGTTTTCCTTTTACCAGCTTGTGTATTGGAGTGGCAGAAGTTGGATTTGGCTTGGCAGCCTGTACACAACCGTTGCAGGCGCAACTGCCCCAGGCAATTACTGCTTTGGCACCTGCGGCAGCTTCTTCGAGTATCTGCATAGATGTTTTACCACCAATCATGCAATACACACCGTCAGCAGCGGTAGGTACACTTCCTTCCACACATAATATATATTCACCTTTGTATTTTGTCATGGTGTTCCTCATAGCTTCTTCTGCCTGGTGGCCGGAAGCTGCCATGAGCGTTTCGGTATAGTCCAGCGAAATCTGGTCGAGCAGTACATCGGCCACAATCGGGTGTGACGAGCGGATGAAAGACTCGCTGCAGCAGGTACATTCCTGGAAGTGCAACCAGATAACCGGGAGACGTGGTTTTGTTTCCATTGCTTTCACTACCTGGCCTAAGGCAGTGCTTTCGAGGCCGAGATAGGCCCCCATCAGGGTACAGAATTTTAAAAAGTCTTTCCGGGAATAGCCTTTTCTCTTAAACTCCTCTAAATAAGTAGGAATTTTTTGAACAGTTGGTTTGTCCATGCAAATGGTTTTATGGCAAGCAGCCGGTGAAAAATAAATATGGCAACCCAAAATATTGATAATAGAAAGCGGTGGGGCTGATTTCCGTCAGACAATTTCATGACAAATCTCAGTTGCCGAAGAAATTGAAGGTTTTAATATTGGTTAAGGGAAAGTCTAATTTCGTGGTATTATCATGCTATGTAAATAGCTAATAATTGCTACCTTGTACCGATTTTATACCACAGAACCGGCCTGTAATTCAAATGGTTCTGTTCATAAAAAAAGATAAAAATCAAAGAGATGAAAAGAATCTTTCTATCGTTTGCAGCCATCGCAACTTATTTCAGTGCTTTTGCGCATGAAGGTCATGGACACACACATGGTTTTACTATTCAGCACTACTTTGTTGAGCCTGAGCATGCCATTCTCGTTGTGGCGTTTGCTGCTGCTGTGGTATTGCTGGTAAAAAAATACCGCAAGGCCGCTGCCAAAAAATAAGGCATGCATGAATTGTCGATAGTAATGAGCATTATTAAAATTGCTGAAGATGAGGCAATAAAAAATAATGCTTGCGGCATAGAAGAAATAGAACTGGATATTGGTGAACTAAGCGGCGTTGAAATGACTGCCTTTGATTTTGCCTGGGAGCAGGCAATAAAATCCACGCTGCTTGAAGGTTCGAAAAGAAGTATTAACCGTATCGCCGGTGAAGGCAGATGCACAGACTGCCATACAGTATTTGTAATGCGGCAGTTATATGAGCCCTGTCCAGCCTGCGGGCAATACTTAATCAAGACGGAGAAAGGAAAAGAGTTAAGAGTAAAATCACTGGTTTTAACCTGAAACATTAACCAAAAACATTTTTTATGTGTGCTACATGCGGTTGTGACGCTAACGGTTCTGAGTCAATCAAACATTTTGGAGAAGAACATCATCATGATCATGGTCACCATCATGGCCATGACCACCATCATGACCATGAACATGGACACTCCCACTCACATGGCAAGACCATTGTTGAAGTAGAGAAAGATGTGCTGCATGAAAACAATTTGCTGGCCCAGCGGAACAGAGGCTATTTCGACGCCAAGAATATTCTTGCTTTAAACCTTGTGAGTTCACCGGGTTCGGGCAAAACATCTTTACTGGAAAAAACATTGTCTGATCTGAAAGACCAGTTTCCCTTTTATGTAATTGAAGGTGACCAGCAAACATCAAGAGATGCCGATCGCATACATGCTACCGGCACCAAGGTGGCACAGATCAACACCGGAAAAGGATGCCATTTAGATGCCCACATGATATTACATGCCATTCAGGGCATGAAACCGCAGGAAAACGCTATTCTCTTTATTGAGAATGTGGGCAATCTTGTTTGTCCGGCCATGTTCGATTTAGGCGAAAGAGAAAGAGTGGTCATCATCAGCACTACCGAAGGTGATGATAAGCCCATCAAGTATCCTGATATGTTCCATACATCCACCCTGTGTATTATTAATAAGATTGACCTGTTGCCTTATGTGCCATTTAGTATGGACAAGGTTAAAGAATATGCCAAACAGGTAAATCCCAAGCTGGAATTTATTGAAGTGAGCTGCACCAGTGGCGAAGGCCTCAATAAATGGTACCAGTGGCTGAAACAAAAAGTACAGGTTCCTGAAACTGTTTAACAGTGACCGGTAATTACAATATTAATAATGAGCACTTATCACATCCATATCGGCGGATTGGTGCAGGGTGTCGGTTTCCGGCCCTTTGTATGCAGGCTTGCAGAGCAGATGCACCTGAGCGGATGGGTGAGCAATGGTAAGGATGGTGTTCATATTGAAATAAATGCCAGTGCTGAAGTGGCAACTTCCTTTTACAATGCTGTTGTACAATCTCCTCCTCCGAATGCCATTATCAGCTGTCACCATCTGACAAAAACAGCAGACAAATCTTTTGAGAACTTTATTATCCGCAGCAGCGATACCACTGCACAGCCTGATTTATTGCTAACGCCTGACATTGCCATTTGCGAAAACTGCAGAAACGAAATTGCAGAAGAAAACAACAGGCGGTTTCAATATCCCTTTACCACTTGTCTTGAATGCGGCCCCCGTTATTCCATTATTACGGGTCTGCCTTACGACCGTGAGAATACCACGATGGCGGAGCTTGACATGTGCCGCAGTTGCAATACGGAGTATAACGATATTCATAACCGAAGACATTACAGCCAGACCAATTCCTGTCCGGATTGCAGCATACCAATACACCTTTACGATAATAACGGCGTAGAAATATCGAACGACGCAGAAAGTATTTTACTGATAGTAAATGAGTCGCTGCGGCATGGGCACATCATCGCCGTTAAAGGGATTGGCGGTTACCTGCTGCTGTGCGATGCCACCAACCATTTTGCTGTTCTTACATTAAGAAACAGAAAACACCGGCCTGCAAAACCTTTTGCAGTGTTATATCATTCACTGGAGAAAGCTGAAAAGGATTTGGTAATTACCGCAAAAGAAAAAGAAGTATTGCTGGGAAAAGCAGCGCCAATCGTTTTGTGTACCTTAAAAGGAGAGCCTGCAAGCGGCCTGTGTACAGACGTTGTCGCTCCTGGTCTTGATAAAATCGGGGCCATGCTGCCATACACACCTTTGCTGGCACTAATAATGAAGGAATGGAAAAACCCCTTGGTGGCCACCAGCGGAAACCTGAGCGGCTCCCCTATTGTTTATACAGACGAAGATGCTTTGCTGTGGCTGACCGAATATGCCGATTTCATTTTAAGTTTTGAAAGAGATATTGTTGCACCGCAGGATGACAGCGTTATGCAGCTGACTGAGAAAAACCAGCAACCTGTTATCATCAGAAGATCAAGAGGGCTGGCACCGAATTATTTCCCTTCGCCATTTACAGATACCGGAGATATTCTGGCGATGGGTGCTGAATTGAAAAGCGCCTTTGCCATTACTGCCGGAAACAACTTATATGTAAGCCAGTTTTTAGGCGACCAGGCAAATTTTGAATCGCAGATCAGTTTCAACAATACGTTATCACATCTTTTAAAAATCCTGCAGGTTGCACCTGTGCAAATACTGATTGACAGTCACCCGAATTATTTTGTATCAGAACGGGGAAAAGAACTGGCTATTGATTGGGAAATACCCGTAACTGCCATACAACACCATAAAGCCCATTTTGCGGCAGTGCTTGCAGAGAATAACCTGTTGCACACAGATGAAAAGATTCTGGGTGTGGTATGGGACGGAACCGGCTATGGCGATGATGAACAGATTTGGGGCGGCGAATTTTTCCTGTTACAGGAATATACGATGGAGCGATACTGCCATCTTGAATATTTTCCGCAATTGCTGGGCGATAAGATGAGTAAAGAGCCAAGAGTAAGTGCCGTTGCCTTATTATACAGCAACATGGACAACCTGATGATAATAAAAGACCTGTTTTCTGTTACGGAACGAGAGTACTATCTCAAATTACTGCAGCAGGAACAAGCCTTATTTACATCAAGCATGGGCAGGCTGCTGGATGGCATTGCTGCCATATTAAAAATTCAGCCAATAAATTCTTATGAAGGTGAGGCTGCCATGAAACTGGAATCAGTTGCCAGAACATGCAATAATGCTACTTTTGACCATTATCCCATTCCAGTCGTTGCCGGTAAGGCAAACTGGATAGTAATGATTGAAAAAATACTGGAAGATGTGAGAATGGACATTGAAGTTAGTATCATCGCAAGAAAAGTATTTGTATCACTGGCCATGCTGATAAAAACTGTTGCACACCAAACAAGAGTGCAGAAAATAGCTTTCAGCGGCGGTGTATTTCAGAATGCCTTTTTAGTGGATTTGATTATTGAACTGGCTGGCAAAGATTTTAAGCTGCTATTTCATCAGCAGCTTAGTCCAAATGACGAATGTATCGGCTTCGGGCAAATTGCCTGTGCCGAACTGCATAAAAAAGAAAAACAACAGAATAAAGTAAGCCTTGAAGTATTAAATAACCAGTAAAACAGAAAATATGTGTCTTGCAATTCCTGGTAAACTCATCTCCATAACCGGACAACTGGATGAAACATTCCGCAAAGGAAAAGTTTCATTCGGCGGTATAACCAAAGAAGTAAACCTTTCCATGGTGCCTGATGCACAGCCCGGCGATTATGTGCTGGTACATGTAGGTGTGGCCATTGGAAAAGTGGATGAGGAAGAAGCCATGAAGACTTTTGAATACCTGAAAATGATGGGGGAAGTGGATGAAATCACCGACACTGAAAAAAAAGAAGAATGAAGTACTTATCTGAATACAGGGATCCAGAATTAGTGAAGCAGTATCTTGAAGAGATACACAAAATAACTACCCGCCCTTGGAAGATTATGGAGATATGCGGCGGGCAGACACATGGCCTTGTAAAAAACGGCATCATAGATATGCTGCCGGAGAAAATAACCATGGTGCATGGTCCCGGCTGCCCGGTTTGTGTTACACCTGTCAGCATTATTGATGAAGCAGTATATCTTGCCAAAAAGCCCAATGTCATCATTTGCTCTTTTGGTGATATGCTGCGGGTACCCGGTTCTCAAAAAAGTTTACTGGAAGCAAAGGCCGAAGGTGCCGATGTAAGGATACTTTACTCACCGCTTGAAGCGGTTCAGCTGGCACAGGAAAATCCGGAAAAAGAAGTGGTTTTTTTTGCTGTTGGTTTTGAAACCACTGCACCCGCCAATGCACTGAGTATTGTACATGCAGATAAAACGGACACCCGGAATTACAGCATTCTTGCCTCACATGTGCTGGTGCCGCCTGCTATGGAAGCCATACTGGGTGATGAAGAAAACCAGATTGATGCGTTTCTGGCTGCAGGACATGTGTGTACGATTATGGGCATGGAAGAATACTATCCGGTGGTGGAAAAATACAAAACACCTGTTGTTATTACCGGTTTTGAGCCTGTTGATTTATTGCAGGGAATCTTAATGGCTGTCCAGCAATTAGAGAAAGGCGAATACAAACTCGAAAACCAATATACGAGGTATGTGCAGCGGGAAGGCAACCGTATGGCCAAGCAAACCATGGAAGAAGTGTTTGATGTTAGCGACAGGATGTGGCGTGGCATCGGCACCATTCCGCAGAGCGGATATGAGGTGAATGAAAAGTACAGGCAATATAATTCGAGGGTGAAATTTAATCTCGACTTACCGGTTGCGCCAGAAAATCCTGAATGTATCAGCGGGGATATTATGAAAGGCCTGAAAAAACCGGTACAGTGCCCCAACTTTGGCACTAAGTGCAAGCCAGAGCATCCTCTTGGTGCGCCAATGGTGAGCAGTGAAGGGGCTTGTGCTGCTTATTATCATTATTCAGATAAAAAATAAATTTTGAACCATTAAAGCATTAAGATAATTAAGAACCATGCTTAATAAATTTTATGCCTGATATTACGTTAATAGAGTTTAGATTATGAGAAAACAGTTTTTATTTTCCGTGGTTTTACTTTTTATTACTGTCACCATTTTTTCCCAGTCACTTCCCAAAGGGATTACCATTTACAGCGAAGCCGGCAAAACACCGCTTCCCGATGTGACTGTTTATACCTCCGACTTCAGTTTTGCAGAAATAACAGATGAAAACGGTTTTGTTTCATTCAAAAATCTGCCTGCAAATGCCAAAAAGATAATTATCTCTGCCATTGGTTTTGAAACAAAGAATTTAATGCTTGCAGAGATTACAAATACAACTATCTGGCTTCAATCCAAAATCACCACTTTAAATGATGTTGTGGTGAGGGCTTCTTCAAAAACAGGGATTTTTAAAACCATCAGCGACCTTGATATTCATATACGTCCCATTGTAAACTCGCAGGAAATACTGCGCATGGTTCCCGGATTGTTTATCGGGCAGCATGCCGGTGGTGGAAAAGCAGAACAGATATTTCTGCGAGGATTTGACCTTGACCATGGAACTGATATTCACTTATCAGTTGACGGATTGCCGGTTAATATGGTAAGCCATGCACACGGACAGGGATATGCCGACTTGCATTTTGTAATACCCGAACTGATAGATAAAGTAAACTTCAGCAAAGGCCCCTATTATTCAGATAAAGGAAACCTGGCCACTGCAGGCTATGTAGCTTTTAAAACAAAGAACTATTTAGAGAAAAACTTCTTCAAGCTGGAAGGTGGTCAATACAACACCGTAAGGGCCATCACAGGAATTAACCTGTTGCCTTCAGGCAACAGCGAAAGAAACCAGAGTCTTTATTTTGCCGGCGAAGGTTCTTTTACCAAAGGTTATTTTGACAGCCCACAGGATTTTTCAAGATTCAACGGCATGATAAAATATCATGGCAAAACTGGAAACAACAGTACGCTGACGGCCTTAGTAAGCGGACTGACCAGTAAGTGGAATGCCAGCGGACAGATACCTGACCGGGCAGTTGCAGACGGCACCATTGGGTTCTTTGGTGCCATTGACAATAACGAGGGTGGCAACACCAGCCGCTATAATGCTACGGCAGAGCTGATGCACAACCTGGGGAATGGTGCTGTTATTAAAAATCAGTTATTCTATTCCCGCTATTTATTTGAACTGTATTCCAATTTTACTTTCTTTAAAGAAGACCCTGTTAATGGCGACCAGATACGGCAAAAAGAAGCAAGAGATATTCTGGGTTACAATCTCTCCTACCAGCAGGACAACAATATTGGAAATAAAAAAGGACAATTCAGCACAGGGGCTCAACTTCGTTATGACATTATAGATAACATTGAACTTACAAGAACCAAAAACAGGACAGTTAACACACAACCAATAATGCTGGGCGATATTAATGAACTAAACGCCGGTGTTTTTGCACAGGAAAAAGTGGTATTAAACAGCAAATGGGATATAGCTGCCGGAATCAGGCTGGATTACTTTACCAACAAATACAACGATAAACTGGCATCTGCTGAACAATCATCAAATTCCGTGATTGTCAGTCCCAAGCTAAACCTTAACTATCGCATGAATGATAAGGTGCAGTTGTACTGGTACAGTGGGCAAGGCTTTCACAGCAACGATACAAGAGTAGCGGTGGTACAGAATGGCAGAGACGTGGTAACTCCTGCATGGGGAAGTGATGTGGGTGGTATTTTTAAATTGGGCAAAAAAGCGATGCTTCAAACGGCTGTCTGGTATTTATGGCTGAAACAGGAATTTGTTTATGTGGGTGATGAGGGTGTGGTGGAACCGGGAGGTAAAACCCAACGTATTGGCTGGGATTTATCATTACGCTATGAACTGAGCAAAAGCCTTTATGCAGATGCAGACATCACCCTTACTAATCCAAGGGCACTTGAAGTTGATAAGGCAGAAAGTTACCTGCCACTGGCACCAAGGTTCACCAGTGTGGGTGGTATAACTTACAGAAAAGAAAAAGGATGGAACGGTAGTTTGCGTTATCGTTATATGGCCAACCGCCCGGCAAATGAAGACAACAGCGTTATAGCAAAAGGATACTTTGTAGCAGATGCTGCCATCAACTACACAAAGAATAAATGGGAAGCGGGCATATCTGTACAAAACCTTTTCAATACAAAATGGAAAGAAACACAATTTGATACAGAAAGCAGGCTGCAAAACGAAACAACACCTGTTTCGGAAATACATTTTACACCCGGAACTCCTTTCTTTGCGAGATTGAGTTTCAGTTTGTTTTTTTAAACCCAAAGACAATGCAATTGAGTTGCCCCATGCCCAAATTTGATTTTGATGTGATAACGCTTGGTCACGGCAGTGGCGGCCTGCTTACTCACAAACTGCTCCAAAGCGGCGTATTTGATATTCTTAAAAACGACCTGCTCGACCAGCAACACGATGGTGCCAGTTTTGAGCTGAACGGACGGGTTGCTTTCAGTACAGACAGTTATGTTATCACTCCTGCCTTCTTTCCGGGTGGTAACATTGGTGAGCTGGCTATTAATGGCACCGTTAACGATTTGGCCATGTGTGGTGCCATACCCAAATACCTTTCTCTTTCGTTTATTATTGAAGAAGGATTAAGCATGAAAGAGTTTTGGGATATACTGGTAAGTGTAAAAGAGGCGGCACAAAAGGCAAATGTGAGAATAGTAACCGGAGATACCAAGGTTGTGGAAAAGGGAAAAGGCGATAAAATCTTCATCAACACATCAGGCATTGGCTTCGTTCATCCGGAAGCTAACATTCATCACAATAATATTCAACCCGGTGATAAGATTATTGTAAGTGGCAACATCGCCACCCATGGAATCGCTATTATGAGTGTTCGTAAAGGGCTGGAGTTTGAAACAACTATTGAAAGTGATACGGTGAACCTTAATCACACTATTGAAAAACTGGTTGACCAGTTCGGCTGCAACATTAAATTTTTGCGGGATCCGACTAGGGGTGGTGTTGCTTCTGTATTGAACGAGATAGCCGAACTCACTGCTTTAGGATTTGAACTGGAACAAAAACAAATTCCGGTTGATGAACAGGTGGAAGGTGCCTGCGAAATGCTCGGTCTTGATCCACTATATGTGGCAAACGAAGGTCTTTTCATCGCTGTTGTTGCAAAAGAAATTGCAGACAGGTTCTTATCAGCACTTCGTAATGATAAAAATGGAAAGAATGCCGCCATTATCGGCGAGGTAAATACAGACCATCCCAAAAAAGTATTACTCAAAAGCCGTATTGGTGGCCGCAGGGTGGTAAACTACCTTCCCGGCGAGCAGTTGCCCCGCATCTGCTGAGAATTATAAACGGCAGCAGCCAATTCGGTAAAAACGGGTAATTTTATTGCCTTAATTTTTCAATTCTAATAAACGAACAATATGAAAAAACTCCTCTCATTGTTTTTTACAATGTCGTTATTGCTTGCTTCGCAACTGACGGATGCCTGTACCAACTTCCTGGTAACAAAAGGTGCCAGCAAGGATGGTTCCTGCTTTATTTCTTATTCTGCCGACTCACATACATTATTTGGCGAGCTATACTATTGGAAAGCCGCACGGTATCCGGCCGGCACCATGCTGAAAGTGTATGAATGGGACACCGGGCTTTACTTAGGCGAAATCGAACAGGCTGCCCAAACATATAATGTAGTTGGCAATATGAACGAATACCAGGTAGCTATTGGTGAAACTACTTTTGGCGGCCGGGAAGAGCTGACCGACACAACAGGAATTATTGATTATGGCAGTCTTATATACATAGCCCTGCAACGGTCTAAAACAGCAAGAGAAGCTATCAAAATAATGACTGACCTCGTTGCAAAATATGGCTACTACAGCAGTGGCGAATCATTCTCTATTGCCGACCCCAACGAAGTGTGGATTATGGAAATGAGCGGCAAAGGCCCCGGCAATAAAGGTGCTGTGTGGGTGGCAGTTCGCATTCCTGATGGTTACATCAGCGGACATGCCAACCAGGCCCGCATTCAAACCTTCCCGCTGAACGATCCTGAAAATTGTTTATACTCGCCAGATGTAATTTCTTTTGCAAAATCAAAAGGATATTATTCAGGTGCCGATAAAGATTTCAGCTTCAGCGATACATACAACCCGGTTGATTTCGGCGGTGCCCGTTTTTGCGATGCAAGGGTTTGGAGTGGTTTCAACAAATTCTGTGATGGCATGGGCAAGTACACAGATTATGCTATGGGTAAAAACCTGCACAATCGCATGCCACTTTATGTAAAACCCAATCAGAAAATTGGTTTGCAGGATGTATATGCCATGATGCGTGACTACTACCAGGGCACACCGATGGATATGACAGCAGACCCGGGTGCCGGCCCTTACAAAAGCATCGTTCGCTGGAGGCCACTTACCTGGAAAGTTGACAGTGTATCTTACTTTAACGAAAGGGCTATCTCCACACAGCAAACAGGCTTTTCTTTTGTGGCTCAATGCAGATCCTGGATACCTGCACCCATAGGTGGCATTATCTGGTTTGGCATGGATGATACGTACAGCACTGTTTACACACCGATGTACACTTGCCTTACAGAAGTTCCTCTTTCACTGAAAGTGGGCAATGGCGATATGATGACCTTCAGTGAAACATCTGCATTCTGGCTGTTTAACCAGGTAAGCAATTTTGCCTATACAAGGTACAAAGACATGATTCCTGATATACTTGCCAAACAACAGGAACTGGAAAACGGTTTTATTGCAGCCGTAGCCGAAACAGATAAAACGGCCGCTGACCTGTACAAGAAAAAGCCTTCAAAAGCAGTTAAGTTTCTTACCGATTTTTCAAATGCACAGCAGGCAAAAACATTTGCTGAATGGAAAAAACTGTATGGTTTCCTGTTTACCAAGTTCATGGATGGTAACGTAAAAACAAAATCAGACAAACCGATGCCAAAAGTTAAACAACCCGGCTATGACGAAGGGTATTATCGTGGTATTATTGAAAAAACCGGAGACAAGTTTAAAGTAATTGGTGACGGAGGACATTAATTCTGTAAATAAAAATTATGCCGGTAAAAAACCTCTTCGACACTGAT
Organism: uncultured Chitinophagaceae bacterium; assembly: GCA_937858715.1. Classification (GTDB taxonomy): domain Bacteria; phylum Bacteroidota; class Bacteroidia; order Chitinophagales; family Chitinophagaceae; genus JJ008. The sequence goes on from CALLZY010000260.1 coordinate 43,955, forward strand.
GCGTTTAATGAAATATTAGACCGCCTCAACAAACTAACCCCTGAAAGCCAGAGACTGTGGGGCAAGATGAATGTAAGCCAAATGTTCGCACACTGCAAAGAGGCCTTTCGAGTACCGCTGATGCAGAAACCGCCTAAGCGAATGTTCATGGGCTACCTTTTTGGCTGGGTGGCCAAACCTGCTCTTTATGGTGAAAACCCATATAAAAAAAGTCTGCCTACTGCTCCCAATTTCATTATAAAGGACGAACGCAATTTTGAAGAAGAAAAAAAGCAACTTATAGAACTGGTTACCAAATTTCACCAGGCAGACCCGGCTGTAACTGCCACCAAAGTACACCCGTTCTTTGGCAAAATGACTGCTGAGCAATGGGGTAAGGGTATGTGGAAGCATCTTGACCACCACCTGCAGCAATTTGGTGTGTGAGAAAAATCATTCAGCATTTCGACAAAACCTGCCTACTTTTGAGGCAGGTTTTTTTATGAGTATTTTAATCTTCAAGAATATCATCCGCAAGCCTACCTGACGCTTCTTACAATCACATTTTGTAAGACATAATATCTATTTTTTCTGACACTGACCTTAACGGTTGCAAAATTTGCTTAATGAAAACAATTATAGAACCATTCCGTATTAAATCGGTTGAACCGATATATTTCAATACAAAAGAAGAGAGAACAGCCAATCTTAAAAAAGCACATTACAATCCTTTTCTTATAGATTCAAAAGATGTGCTGATAGACCTGCTTACCGACAGTGGCACCAGCGCAATGAGCAGCCTGCAATGGGCTGGTATTATGAAGGGTGACGAGTCGTACGCAGGCAGTCCCAGTTTTTATGAATTTAAGAAAGCAGTGCAGGATATCACTCACATGCCCCAGATAATTCCCACACACCAGGGCAGGGCATCAGAGAAAATACTTTTCAGTATTACCGGTGGTAAAGGAAAATGCTTTTTGAGCAACACACTGTTTGATACTACAAGGGCCAACATTGAATTTTCCGGTGCCGAAGGAATTGACCTGCTGTGCGAAGAAGGGAAAAAACCAACAGTACCGGCACCTTTTAAAGGCAACATGGACATTGATGCCCTCAGAAAAACTGTTATAGAAAAAGGCGCAGCCAATATCCCGATGGTTATTATTACAGTAACCAACAATTCTGGCGGTGGCCAGCCGGTAAGTATGCAGAATATCAAAGAGGCAAGGAAAGTTTGTAATGAATTTAATATCCCTCTTTTTATTGATGCCTGCCGCTTTGCAGAAAATGCCTACTTCATAAAACTGAGGGAGGAAGGATACCAGAACAAATCTGTACGGGAAATTGCCAACGAAATGTTTTCTTATGCTGATGGCTGCACCATGAGTGCCAAGAAAGATGCATTTGCAAACATCGGCGGTTTTTTGGCTATGCACAGCGAAGAACTGGCATTGCAATGCAGAAACCTGTTAATCATTACCGAGGGCTTCCCTACTTACGGTGGCCTTGCCGGAAGAGACCTTGAGGCAATCGCTATCGGCCTTAACGAAGTACTGGACGAACATTACCTGCAATACAGGATAAGGAGTATTGAATACCTTACAGAAAAATTAGTGGCAGCAGGTGTGCCTGTAATGCAGCCCGGTGGCGGACATGCTGTTTACTTAGATGCAAAAGCATTTCTCCCGCATATTCCTGTTGACCAATATCCCGGCCAATCACTGGTATGTGCGTTGTATGAAGAAGGCGGCATCCGCGGAGTGGAAATTGGTTCATTGATGTTTGGCAAATATGACCCTAACAAAAAACTGATTCCAGCACAAATGGAACTGGTCCGTCTTGCTATTCCAAGAAGAGTTTATACACAAAGTCATATTGATTATGTGGCCGAAGTAATTATTGAAGTATTTAACAAACGAAATGAACTGAAAGGGCTGGAGATAACAGAAGAAACTCCGTTGCTGCGTCACTTTACTGCTAAACTTAAACCCGTAAAATAAACATTGCTATATGAAACAAATAATCAAAAGAAGCTGGGCCGAACCATTTAAAATCAAAATGGTTGAGTTGCTTAAAATGACAACTCCTGCCCAAAGAAAAAAAGCCATGAAAGAAGCCGGCTTTAACACATTCCTGCTGAAATCTGAAGATGTGTATATTGACCTGCTGACCGACAGTGGCACATCCGCTATGAGCGACCGACAGTGGGCAGGCATGATGCTGGGTGATGAAGCCTATGCCGGAAGCAAAAACTTCTACCACCTGGAAGAAGTAGTTAAAGAAGTATATGGCTACAAATTCCTGGTACCAACACACCAGGGCCGTGGTGCGGAGCATATACTGTCGCAGATAATGATCAAGAAAGGAGATGTTATCCCGGGCAATATGTATTTTACAACAACAAGGCTGCACCAGGAACTGGCCGGTGGCCGTTTTGAAGATGTAATCATTGACATTGCCCACGACTCAGAAAATGAGTATGTATTCAAAGGTGACATTGACCTTAAAAAATTAGAAGCACTGATCAAAAAACATGGAGCCGGAAAAATACCGTATGTGTGTGTAGCCACAACAGTAAACATGGCAGGTGGCCAGCCGGTGAGCATGAAGAACCTGAAAGATCTGAGAATCCTTACCAAAAAACATGGTATCAAGATCATTCTCGACATGACAAGAGTAGCTGAAAATGCCTATTTTGTTCAACAACGGGAAAAGGGTTATGATAAAAAAACAATTAAACAAATTGTAAAAGAAATTTGCTCATATACTGATGGTGCCACCATGAGTGCCAAGAAAGATGCCCTTGTAAATATTGGCGGCTTCCTCGCTATCAACGACTGGGATGTTTTTGAAGAAGCAAGAAATATGGTTGTGGTATATGAAGGGTTGCACACTTACGGTGGGCTTGCAGGCCGTGATATGGAAGCAATGGCAATTGGCATCATGGAAAGTGTGAATGATGACCACATCAAAGCCCGGGTAGGCCAGGTTATATACCTTGGAGATAAGATGATGGAATACGGAATTCCGATTGTAAAGCCGGTAGGCGGACATGGTATTTTTGTTGATGCCAAAAAATTTCTCCCCCACATCAAACAGGACGATTTTCCTGCGCAAACCCTCGCAGCTGAAATCTATCTCGATTCAGGTGTACGCACCATGGAAAGAGGAGTTGTATCTGCTGGCCGTAAAGCCAATGGCGAAAACTATTATCCCAAACTGGAACTGGTTCGCTTTACTATTCCCCGCCGTGTTTACACACAGGCACACATGGATGTGATTGCTGAATCAACTGCCAGGGTATTTGAACGCCGTAATAAAATTAAAGGATTGAAGATGGTGTACGAACCAAAATATCTGCGTTTCTTCCAGGCAAGGTTTGAACAACTATAACCTTTATTCACAAAAAAACAATAGCGTAGAGCCGGTTGCTGTAACAGTGACCGGCTTTTTAGTTGACAGTAATTAACGATGATTCAATTTCATACTTATCACTTAGCTTTTTCAACTCTTCGGAGGCTTCCTGCAGGGAATTTAAAAACTGCATTTGTCCTTGTTCCGAAACTTCATCGAGTTCCTGGTAATAACAGATACCATCCCTAAGGTTTTGAAAAAAGGACGAATAGTATTTCTTTCTCTTTGAGAACTGATCCGCTTTTATATCCTCAGCAATCTGTTCTTTCAGATAGTTAATATATAAATTCAGTTCAGCAATAAACATATGTGGCCTGTTTTCAGGTGTCAGCGATTTCTCTCTCCCGTAGATATAATCAACCATTGTTTTCAGCGACACTGTTTTTGAAAAATTAACAATATTGGGACCCGGACATATATTTACCGCATTCAGTTTATTTACAAACTTTTCTGAATAACAAATAGCAGCAGCATTACTAAGGCCTATACACAAACATTCTTTATCAAGAACTTCTTCCAATTGCCGCTTATATTCTGCTTCCGGGAGGTTCATTCCCTTCAACTGAGCTATTTTCAGTTTCTGGTATTTATGAGATGCTGTGCAAATTGGCTCCGTTGTAAACTCAGTATTAAAAGAAAGATGCTTTTCGGTACATGGGCTTCCCGGCTTACCCTCCCGGATACGAATTGCCTTTTCTTTATCAGAACTTGTTCCTTTCAGATAATAAAACCTTACTCCCAAAGGCGAATTACGGCTGAGCAGTACATCCGTTTCTTTTGCATTACATAGTAACTGCAACGTATTGTTATCTACAGTTGTTGCTTCAGGCACTAATAAAAAAGGAGACCCCCATCCTGTGCTGTTAACATCGTATTTCTTAAATAAAAAAGCATTTTCATCACTGCTTCCAATACCTCCCTGTACCGTAATTAAAATCGGAGGAGGTATCCTGGTGACTTCTGCCCCTTTTTTCTTTTGCGATGCTGAATAAATTTCAAAAAGTGATGTTGTAAGCTCCTCTCTCTTTGATTTAAATTCCTCAAGAATAGGTCCCAGCAAAAAACCTTCTGACGCAAACGCATGGCCTCCGCAATTAAGACCAGACTCAATCCTGAATTCACTTATCCAGATACCTTTTTTAGCCAGATACTTACCCTGTATTAAAGCAGAACGATAATCGCTGACTTTCAGAACCACTTTTTTCCGGAAAGAGCCATCCTCATTTATATCAAACTCCCTGCATTGCTCCATATAGTTAAACAACCGGGGGTTCATTCCCGCTGAAAAAACAATTGAGGAGTTTGTGAGATTACTGTTAACATAACCCCGCAGGGCAGCTACCGCATCAGATCCATCCTCTATTATCTTTCCTGTCTCATCATAATTATTACGGTCAACTTTTGTCATTATATTCACATCAATACTTCCCGGCTTCACCTGAGACCTGAGATAGTTTTCCAATTCAGTTCTCTCTGCCCTGTTATCTGTATTTACCATTTTCAGATATAACTGCTTCAAAAGACTGTCTTCTGGCAACATTTCAAAATATTTCACTATCTCAGAGCCCTTTTCAAATGCAGCTTTCTTTATTTTTTCTATCTGATTATGCACTATTGAGTTCACAAGGTTCAGATAATCGGTAATTCTTTTAGCCCTGTAATCATGTTCGCTTGATGCAATTGGTTCATATCTCTGATTAATTTCAGGATAATAATAGCTGCGCATCATCTCTATCAACCTGTCCTCAACAATAGAAATGACCGAAGAGATACCAAAACGGGCCACCTTGACGGGTGTATCAATTGTATAGGCCAGACCCATCACAGGTATATGAAATTTATGCAGAGGATGATTATTCATGTTGTTTACATTGAAGGTGTATAATACTCTCAGCCGCAATTAGTGGAAAATACAAGTAGCAGTAAGAATCAGAAGCAGGTGAAGGTACACACATTATATGTGAATCACCGATTAATTTAGTGAATATCAAATTGCACCACAACTAAGCACCTATTCAATTTTCACCCAAACAGATATGCCAAGCCGCTATTAACCGGCTCACATAAATCGTTTACGCTTTTTTCACGGCACATTTTTTCAAACAGATCTCTCACCACTTTATAATCATCATGTATCGGGCATGGATGAGATGAAGAACATTTGCTGAACCCTAAACCACATTGCCTGAATACTTCTTTTCCATCTACAGCTTCAATAATACTAATTATTGGCTGATTGATTTGTTTTCCAGAAACATAAAATCCGCCATTAGGGCCTTTAACGCTATTTATAACCCCTTCCCTCACCAGCGTCTGCAGCATTTTTCCTACGGTATGTTCGCTGGCGTCAATAAATTCTGCTATTTCTTTAATACTGGCCTTATGTCCCGATTGATGTTTTGAAGCAAGGTAAATTACTGCCTTAATGGCTGTTTTACAGGTAAGGCTAAGCATAATTATCTGTTTAAAAACTGTTTTCCCTCTTCCGAAATCCGCTCGTGGTTCCATGGTGGGTCGAAGGTTAACTCAACGAATATTTCTTCACCGGTGAATGTCTGCTCAATGGCCCTCTTTACAGCACCAGTCAGCGATTCACCCATAGGACAAAACTGTGTTGTAAGTGTCATCCTGACAAAAACCTTCTTATCTGCTTCCGAAAAATCAATTTGATAAATCAGACCCAGATCGACCACACTAATCCCAATTTCCGGATCAATTACATTCTGTAAGGCCGCCAATGCAATAGTACACTTAAGGTTATTATTGGTTATTACGTTCGTCATTTTGAAACGGGTTTTGATGTAAGAGAACTTTTCCTGCATTAACACAATAAAGAAATGCTGCTGTTAATAATAAAGAAGCCCCGATTGTAAGTACTACTCTTTCAATAGTCAGAATTCCTGCAATGAAAGTAACAAACCCAGACAGATAACTCAATGACATTACTTTAAAGAGCTTTTCACTGTATAATTCTTTGGGATTAGGCGTTTTTCCCAACCCGGCAATTTTCCCATATACTTTATTCCAAATAATAAATGGAAGTGTCTTAAAGGTCATCCCAAAGATTATTGCTGTTATCCATCCAAAAAAAATCACAAAACCATATAACAAAACGACTCTCAGGTTTTCCTTTCCAGAAACAAAAAAACCGATGAGAAGAAAAATTACTGCAACCGGAACCAACATCATTAAAACAGACAACAGAGATATTTTCATTTGTCCATCAACCTGCTTGCGGATACGCTGCTTATAACTCTTATAACAATAAGAGGCAAACAGCATCAGTGAAATCAAGATCATAGAAACCGGCAAAAGAAAAATAGCACTGCCCACATTAAAGATATACAGCAAAATAAACAGGAGCAGGGCTGTATTAATCAATAAAAAAATCAGCCAAAGGAGCTTATTATTGGTGTATTTGGATATCATGAACATTGGAATAAGTTTGGACCCGACTCCAATTACCAAGAGTAAAAACCATCCGACAATACCTGTATGTGCATGCAACGGAATTAAATCAACCGGGTTACGTTCATAAATCGGGAAAGTGAAATTATAGACAAGCACAAGTCCATAAAAGGCTGTAATAAACAGCCAACCTGATGCCGCAAGCATAAACCAGGCATGTACATTTCCTTTCTTGCTTTTTTGAATACTTTTAGCCAGGTTTATTACAAATAACAAAACAGCAATCAATATCAGCCTGCCACCCCACTTTGCTGGCCATCCCATATCAAAGTAATAAAACCCATAAGCCAAAAATGGAATACCAGCAGCCGCCAAAAAAAAAGACCAGTATGCAAGTTTAATGCTATAAAGAGATTTTTCAATTAATACCGGGATCAACTGATAACCTGCTCCCAGGATTATCATTGTTCCCCATCCTAATGCCATTATGTGAGTAATAGCTAATACATGCGGATTAAAATAATGACCAGTAAAAGAGCCGGCAGAAATCAGCATCAGAAAACATGCTGCAAAAAGGGAAACTGCTGCATATGCATAAAAAGGAATTACCACTTTATGTGTGGTATTCTGTACCGGCTGACTACTATTAACACCAGCAAACATATCAGGGCCTGAAGATTATCATTTCAATATTGCCTTCGCCTTTCTCGTTAAGACGGTATTCAAACTTTCTGTCTGCCAGCTCCGGCAGCAAGAAAACCGGAATCTTTTTATGATGTACGAACAGCGCTTTCCCTTCGGGCAATACTTCCAAAGCTTCCAGGATTTTATGCATTGGCTGGGGCATCTCAAGGTTACGTACGTCAATTTCAACCATATCTTCTTTATATTTTTCTGCAATATCGTTCCAGGCAACAGCCACATCTTTAACTTCAACTCTTACTTGAGTGTTTACATCAGGCCTCTTATAAAAATAGGCATGTACCAATTGTAATTCCACCTGATCAATGTAAGATTCAAAGCCTTTTTTACCAAGCACAGATACCAATGGCATTGGTGCAAATGTATTGATAATGCGAAGCACCTGTCCTGCTTTCAGATTGTTTACCGAGTCCATAATTATATGAAACGGGTCAGTGCCGCCGGCAAGCACAGGTCTTACATCCAAATCAACTATCATTTCCGGATTAACCATTTTTAAAAACTCTTTCGATTCCATACTTATAAGATTAATTTCTTCTTTTTTGTTGTTATTCGCAGGAACAAAGCCAAGCGGCTTAAGTTTACTAAAGAAATCTTCAATTCTGCAGCCAGCGATTTTTGAGGCCATCGCTATACTGGTCCTTCCCGCCATTAATTTGCGAAGTAACGGATTTCTTAGCTTACCAAACTTCTGATCAATACTAATTATTACTTCCAGTGCATCCGGATGCTGTTTTAGAATAGCCGCTATTTTTGTATCGCTGTTAATCACCATTATTTACAAACTTTTAAACTGTCGTTTCCAGACAAGAAAATGCCCTTCTGTAAATTTTTTTATTCGATTTGACATTTCGGGCATTTTCTTTATGGTTTTCCAGGGTGCTTATTTTCGTTAACATCATCCTGACTATCCCGTTATATTTTGCCAAGCCAAAATTTATCGGCCCAGCCACTATCTGAATCACCAGCATTGTCAGAGTGGTTATTCATCAATTCAAGCAATTCATCTTCCGGCAATCTCTGTTGCAAATGATTAAATAATACTCTTTCTTCAAAGCGTATGTGTTTTTCCAGCGTATCTGCGAAAACCAGCAGATTATCTTTGGACACTACCCCTTTCCTTATATTACTAATGATTCCGTTTACCGCCTCATGCTCCCTCTCCACCTGCTTTCTTAAATCATTCTCCGGAGAAAGCTTAATAAACAGAGTCTTCTCTTCTTCTTCAAAATGCTTTTTCAGGTCGGCATCAAAAAAATACAGCACATAATCAGCAATTCTTCTTTCCTCAATTCCATCCATCACACCCTGCCTGATTTTCCAGCAAAGCAATAACCCATAGTGATGTTCTTTTGAGAACCTAACCAGTGCGTTGTGCCGTTTAACCGGGCTTGGTGTTTTTGTAGCCATATCAGTTGTTTAAAGATTTTTCCAGATCAATTGCACGGGGAAACAGAATGTTATTTTCAAGATGAATGTGAAGGTGCAGATCATCTTCAAACTCATCCAGCATACGAAACAACAATGTATAACTGGCGCAAGCATCGTCAGGTAACCGGTAGTTTTCCGTAATCGTTCTTATTTCTTCCAATAACTGGCCTGCCACTTCATGTTCCATCTCCATCATATTAATAGGATTCTGTACAGAACCAAAGGGATTATCAAGATTTGGTTCTTCGTTTTTCTTTACAGCCACAAGCCTTTTGATATATGGAAATAAAATCCTTTCTTCCTTTATCATATGTGCACTAAGTTCAACTGAGACCGCCTCTACCAACTCGTTAACCCTAATCAACTCAGGGTGCCTGCCCCCATGAACCTTCATTACTTTATTTGCATAAGCTTTAATATCAGGAAGTGTCTTGTTTACATATGTATGATGCGTGTTTACAATATAGTCTGCCAGAAAATCTGGTGCCCATTCGTTATACGGTAATGGCCTGAATGATTTTGCATTCTTTTCAGCAAGCTGTAACTCCTGTTCAACTTTGGTAACGTCTAATCCCTTATCGGCACAAGCTTCCTTTACTGTTTTTTTGCCGCCGCAGCAAAAATCCAAACCGTATTTTTTGAATATCTGAGCTTTATGAAAATCTTTAGCTACAATCTGGCCCAGAGTTTCGTCACTTTCCTTACTTAGTTTCTTTGTTATTCTTACTTTCCACCATTCGGGGCCCTGCTCCTCGTATTCCCAGGTAAAAATATTTCCCCGTTCACCCAGCATCTGATAGTATAGGGGTTTGGGATCATGATCATTATGGATTACCAGGCTTTCTCCATCAGTTAAGTCATCAAAACGTTGAAAAATTGTTGGATGCTTCATTCTTGGTTCCAATAAGGTTACATTTAGTATGTTCTCTTGTACAGTCTGCATTGTAATTGTTTTATTGAACAAAGATAATACTATTTTCAAAATAAAAGTATTTAAATACTTTTATTTTGAAAATAGTTCTCCCTTGCCCCCATACTGCCTGCGTCAGAAATGAACAAACTTTATACTATGAAAACTATTCCAACCAGTTACAAACTTTCTGGAAGACCGTGTCAAACTGCAGACTTACTCCCAGTTCATCTGCTGATTTCTCAGGAAATGGGGCTTCATGGATAAACTCATAAAATGAATCAAGAATATCGACCCTTACTTTAGTACTACGGTACTTGCCTTGCAAAGTATTCAGCACCTCATATGGATAAATTACAGTATCGCCGTCTAAAGCAATGGCATACAACTGCTCAGAAATTTTCCTTATTCTTTGCTCTCTGAAATCAACCATTGCATTATAGTTTAGCATAGACCGGAAATAAAGGCCTTCTGGATGCTGTTCACTCAAATAATGTTTTAACCTGTCATCTTTAGTAATATGGCTATCCAGGTGTTCAACAAGAAATGAATAGAGATTCACATTGGCCTCACTATCCAATATGAATTTTGAAACAGGTGAGATGCGGTTAAAGACGGGTCCTCCACAAAACATTACCAGTCTTGTCGCATCAAAATAATTATTATAGTTGGTCATCACTAAAATCTCAGAAAGAAATGCCCCGATTGAATAGGAAAAAATGTCAATGGCAGCATCGGACTTTATAGCGGTATGTCCGCCTGATTTAATTTGTTCAACCAACTGAATAACGTCGTAATAAGTTTGCAACCCCGACCAAACAAAGCGTTGAGGCTTTTCATGCAATCTTGTACTTATTGCCACATTTGACAGAGAAGAATGTAGTAAGTTGGGAAACATTTTTTTTCGCTGCTCACTGGCAGCAAACATCCCTCTCTGGTGGCTCCAGACATTTGGTGCCCTGTTCATATGGAAAGCAATAGGAAAAAGAACTACCGCCTTTCCTGTAAGTTCAGTTATTCGTTTTGCCCACGGGTAATACTTTGCCCAGGACTTCTCATTAAAACCATGGAGCATCAGAACAATGCTTTCAGTTTCTTTTTGCCCTTTGGGCATGAAAATATGATACCGGAACTTCTTATTCTCCTGAACATGTGAATCATGTATATCCAAAACCTCACTTATTACTCCGGCAGAGGAGCTGAAAGGATAACAATAACTACTGCTAAACTGATGTGATGGGCAATGATAAGAATCTTCGCCGGGAAGGATTGAATAATTAAGTGACTCAAAATCAAAATTCAGCACATCCACACTTTCGTCAGCCTGTATTATTTCATCAGAGAAATTGATCGCAGCTTTGAGTGCATGATAAGTATCTGCGTAGGTCATTGAAAATTGATTGCGGTAACAAATAAATTAACGCAAGCAAGCCTTTAAAGGTAAGACAAATGCTGAACCGAAAAATTGAAACTGATGCTAATGATTGGCAATATCCCTTTCCCATAGCAGTTTCTTTCCGAAGCCAAGAGAGTTATCAGTAAACTTAATTCTGTTTAACCTGATTGACCATATATCACCTGGCATGGCCAATGTCATAGGGTGTTTTTTATGATAATGCGAAGAGGCATTTTTTGCTTCAGGATGTTTGGGTCCCAATACTTCTCCCTCAAACTGTATTCCCTTTATTGCCAGAAAGTTCAGTTTATCGGGTAGTATTGTTCCTGCCGTATTCTGATTCTTATACAGAATTTCCGAATGTTTTGTTTCATCAGAAGATTTGTAATACAGCATCATCCCCTGCTCATCAAACGAGTAGAAGAAGCTAAAACAATACGGGCTTCCGTCTTCGGCTACACAGCAAAGGTTGCCACAGGTTTGCTTTGAAATAAAATCAGTAATCTTTTTTTCCATCATAGTTTTTATTCCGGAAGATTTCCTTCCTGATTATTGCACCCGAATAATTCTTACAGGACAGGCTTCGGCCACTTCCTGTGATTTCTCAATTTCAGCATTCGTAATGTCAAGGATGTAAACATCTTTTTTCCCCAATCCTTTTATCAACGTGGCCTTTCCGTCTTTTTTGGACATACGCCACAGTTCCGGCTGCTGTTCGTAACACACTCCGCAGCCAATACATTTATTGCGATAGTGGATTATTTTATGCATTGGCCGCCTCCACTATTTTATACAACTTATCGCTGGCAGAAACTTTTGTTGCAAATGGAAAAGTAATCTTATCTCCTTTCATCGCTTCAGGGCCATCGATACCATTCACCACCAGTTTTTCAATTCTTTCCTTATACATACCACACTTGGGGCCTGTTACCATCAGCGTATCACCAATTTTCAAACTGCCTGACTCCAGTATAAACTCGCCAATACCAATTTTGGGATAGTACTTATTGCCTTTGCCAATATAAATTTTCTTTTCCGTAGCGGCAGAACCGGGTTGCGGAGTCCACTCACCCAATTTCCTGCCCAGATAATATCCTTCCCAGAAACCACGGTTATACACTTTCTCCATTTCCTTTTTCCATGCATCTGTCTTTTCTTTTGAAAAAGTTTTTTCGTACACCGCATTTCTTGCTTCGCGGTAACAATCTGTAACCACCTGCACATATTCGGCCCCTTTTGTCCTGCCTTCAATTTTCAACACATCCACACCACTGGCTATTACCTGGTCGAGAATATCAATCGTACACAAATCCTTTGGGGACATGATGTATTCGTTATCGATCATCAGTTGTTCACCGGTTTCTGCATCAGTAACAATATAAGGCCGGCGGCAATTCTGTACACAGGCTCCACGATTAGCCGAAGCATTTTGAGTGTGAAGGCTCATATAGCATTTACCTGATACAGCCATACACAAAGCTCCATGTACAAATATTTCAATCTTTACCAGTTCTCCTGACGGCCCTTTTATTTCTTTTCTTTTTATTTCTTTGGTAATATGCTCAACCTGTTTCAGTGTAAGCTCCCTCGCCAGTACTATTACATCCGCAAAGCGGGAAAAGAATTGTACCGACTCGATATTGCTCACATTAGCCTGCGTGGAAATATGCAGCGGAATACCCAACTGATTGCAATATTCAAACACTGAAAAGTCGGAAGCAATAACTGCATCAACGCCCTGTTTCTTAACCTCCTTCAGGATGGTTTTCAGCAATTGCATATCATGTTCATACATTACTGTGTTCAGTGTAATGTATGACTTCAGACCATTTGCTTTGCAAATGCTGCTGATTTCTTTAATGTCTTCTATTGAAAATGTTCCGGCAGAACGGGTACGCATATTCAACTGCTCCACGCCGAAATAAATAGAATCTGCCCCTGCATTAATGGCGGCCTGTAAACTGTCGAAAGAACCTGCCGGGGCCAGTACTTCTGCCTGTTTCTGTTTCATCCGGCAAATTTACTTCACTCCCTCCAGTATTTTGATATAATTAGACCTTTCAAATGCAGTAGGATCAGAAATATTCTGCTGGCTCATGCTTCCCCTGAAAGCTTCCACACTGTCGTAGCCCATCATATACATCCAATCCTGCAGTTCCTTATTCATTGTTTTTAAATAAGGTATGCCATTTTTGTATAAAGAAGAAGCTGTCATCACCACATCGGCTCCTGCCAGCAAATATTTTACCACTTCAACTGCACTTTGCACACCAGTAGTTGCAGCCAACGAAAGTTTTACTTTTCCGTACAATAAGGCAATCCACATCAACGGCAACCGGATTTCGGTTGATTCGCTGTAATGCAAATCGGTCTTTACTACCAGTTCGTTAATATCAAAATCAGGCTGATAGAACCTGTTAAATAAAACCAAACCATCTGCACCGGAGTTTTTCATCCTCAGGGCCATATTACCAATAGCACTGAAATAGGGATTAAGTTTTACTGCTACCGGAATTTTTACAGACTGTTTGATAGCCTCAATAATATTCAGATAACGGTGTTCCACTTCTGAGGAAGACATGCCAATATCACCGGGAATGAAGAAAATGTTTACTTCCAGGGCATCAGCACCAGCCTGTTCAATCCATTTTGAATAATCAATCCAGCCTTCTGTTGTAATCCCGTTTAAACTGCCAATGATGGGAATTTTTGTTTTCTCCTTCGCCTTGCGGATATTTTCCAGGTACTCGTCCACCCCTACATTAAAATCATCAATACCGGGAAAATAATCCAGCGCCTCGGGGAATGCATAGCTTGTTTCGGCTATTACTCCTTTCAATTTCTCTTCTTCCATCCGTATCTGCTCTTCGAATAAAGAAGACATAACTACAGCGCCGACACCATTATCTTCCATCTTTACAATGTTTTCAACATTTTCAGATAATGAGCAGGATGAAACAATGATGGGGGAGTTTAAGCTAAGCCCCATGTAAGTGGAATGCAGTTTCATAAATGTATGTTTTAGAAAAGAATGGCAACCCGTTCTGGTTGCCATTCCTATATTGTTAACCTACAGGTACAAAGTCGCTTGCTTTCTTAGTTGCCAGTTCTTCATAGTTTTTCCATTTCAGGTTTACCATTTCCTGCGCCAGCGTCATCAGACGTTCTGCTTCGGTTGGATTCGTCATGGTAAGCACTTTATAACGTAATTCGTTATAAGTGTAATCCTTCAAAGGAATGCTTGGTCTAGTAGAGTCAAGTACAAACGGATTCTGATTTTTCTTCCTCAGTATCGGGTTATACCGGAGCAATGGCCAGTGACCGCTCTGTACAGCTTTCTGCTGTTGGTTCAACCCATCTTTCAGGTCGTAACCGTGAGCAATACAATGGCTGTAAGCCAGAATCAGTGATGGTCCGTCGTATGCCTCAGCTTCACGCATTGCCAGCAATGCCTGTTGTGGGTTAGAACCAAAGGCTACTCTTGCTACATAAACGTTACCATACGATATTGCCTGCATTGCCAAATCTTTCTTACCTACAGTTTTACCACCTGCGGCAAATTTTGCAGTAGCTGCTGTTGGCGTTGATTTAGAAGACTGACCACCTGTGTTTGAATACACTTCGGTATCCAGCACCAGAACGTTTACATTTCTTCCGCTGGCAAGGGCATGGTCAAGACCACCATAACCAATGTCATAAGCCCAACCGTCACCACCTATTAGCCATACACTGCGGCGAACCAATTGGTCAGCTACAGAAAGCAGATGTGCTGCAGCAGGAGTATTCATTCCTTGCAATTTTGCTTTCAAATCTTCCACCCTGTTTCTTTGTTCTACCAGTTCAGATTCAACTTCCTGTTTTGCTTCAACTATTGCTTTTACATACTCTTCGCCAAGTTCATCTTTCAGTTGGTTGAGCAGGTTTACTGCAACATCTAACTGTTTGTCTGCAGTGATGCGCATACCCAGTCCAAACTCAGCATTATCTTCAAACAGTGAGTTGCTCCATGCTGGTCCACGGCCATCCTTATTTACTGCCCAAGGTGTTGTAGGCAGGTTACCACCATAAATAGATGAACAACCTGTTGCATTTGCAATCAGCAGCCTGTCACCAAACAACTGTGAAAGGAGTTTCAGGTATGGCGTTTCACCACAACCGGCACAGGCACCTGAGAATTCAAACAGTGGTTCCAGGAATTGTGCACCGTGTACAGTTGAGAAATCAATCTTAGAACGGTCGTTCCATGGAATGTTTTCGAAGAACTCAATATTCTTTTGTTCTGATTTAAGAATGGGCTCTTTGTCACCCAGGTTAATTGCTTTTTTCTTGCTATTTGCAGTATCAGTAACCGGGCAAGCTTCCACACAAAGGTTACAACCTGTACAGTCTTCTAAATAAACAGACAGGGTATATTTTGTTTCAGGAAAACCTCTTGCATTGATTTGTGCTGATTTGAAGTCGGCTGGTGCATTTTTCAGATAGCTTTCATGATAGAATTTAGCCCTGATTACACTATGAGGACAAACATAAGCACAGTTACCGCACTGAATACACATATCAGGTTCCCAGATGGGCACCAGGTCAGAAATATTTCTCTTTTCCCATTGTGTGGTTCCGCTTGGGTATGTGCCGTCCACAGTCATCTTACTTACAGGAATATTATCACCGTGACCGGCCATCATCATTGCTGTAACATCTTTTACAAACTCAGGTGCTTTATCAGAAACAGTGAGTAAATCAACTTCTTTTGAAGTAACTGTTTTCGGATAATCCACTTCGTACAGGTGCTCCAGTGTGGCATCAACAGCTTTAAAGTTCTGCTCGATAACTTTAGGACCTTTTTTGAAATATGTTTTTTCGATTGCTTTCTTAATTTGCTTGATGGCATCATCTTTCGGAAGAACTCCTGACAACGCAAAATAACAGGTCTGCATGATGGTGTTGATGCGGCCGCTCATACCGGTTTCCCTAGCAACGGTTGTGGCATCAATTACATATAGTTTGATATTCTTTTCAATCAGCAGTTTTTGCACCTGTCCGGGCAGTTTGCTCCAAACTTCATTTTTATCGTATGGACTGTTGAGCAGGAAGGTGGCACCATTGCTGGCAAACTCCAGCATTTCCACTTTCTCAACAAAGTTGAACTGGTGACAGGCAACAAAGTCGGCTTTTGAAATCAGGTACGGAGCCCTGATTGGCTTAGGACCGAAACGCAGGTGAGATACTGTTCTTGCACCTGATTTTTTCGAGTCATAAACAAAGTAACCCTGTGCAAACAAATCAGTATTCTCTCCAATGATCTTAATGGTGTTTTTGTTGGCACCTACTGTACCATCCGCACCAAGGCCAAAGAACAAACCTTGTCTCCATTCGCTTTCATCTAATTTATACTCTGGGTCGTACTCAAGACTTGTAAAGGTTACATCATCATTAATACCAACGGTGAAGCCATTTTTCGGCTGAGGTTTCAGCAGTTCATCATAAACAGCTTTAACCATCGCCGGAGTCCATTCCTTAGAAGACAAACCATAACGGCCGCCAACAATTCTTGGCAATGCTTTTATTTTACCTTGTTGTAATGCTTCCACTAAAGTGGCCATTACATCCTGGTACATAGGTTCTCCGGCGGCGCCAATCTCTTTTGTTCTGTCTAAAACTGCAATTGTTTTTACAGTAGCAGGCATCACATCCACAAAATGCTCAATAGAGAACGGCCTGTATAAACGAACTACTATCACACCTGTTTTTCTTCCGGAGGCATTCAGTGCTTTCACAGTTTCTTCCACTGTTTCGGCACCAGAACCCATGATTATAGTAATTTCTTCTGCGTCAGGAGCACCTGTGTATTCAAACAACTGGTATTTTCTGCCAGTCAGTTTTTCGAAATCGGTCATCACACCGGCCATAATGCCAGGCATGGCATTGTAGAAAGTGTTCACTGTTTCCCTTCCCTGGAAATACACATCAGGATTCTGAGCTGTACCGCGGATGAAAGGGTTATCAGGGCTCAAACCTCTTTTGCGGTGGGCAATTACCAGTTCATCAGAAACCATTTCTTTGATTTGCTCATCACTCAGCAGTTCCAGTTTGTTTACTTCATGTGATGTGCGGAAGCCATCAAAGAAGTGCAGCACGGGAATCCTTGATTTCAATGAAGCTACTTGTGAGATTAATGCAAAGTCGTGGGCTTCTTGCACACTGTTAGAGCTCAGCATAGCGAAACCAGTTGTTCTTGCAGCCATCACATCCTGGTGGTCGCCAAAGATGGACAAACCTTGCGCAGCCAATGCACGGGCAGCCACATGGAAAACGGCAGGCGTTAATTCACCGGCAATTTTATACATATTGGGCAGCATGAGCATCAAACCCTGCGAAGCAGTAAATGTGGTGGTTAATGCACCAGTTTGGAGAGCACCGTGTACTGTACCGGCAGCTCCGCCTTCACTTTGCATTTCTATTACATCGGGAGTATTGCCCCAGATGTTTTTTATTCCTTTTGCGGCCCATTCATCGGCCAGTTCGGCCATGTTTGATGAAGGGGTAATAGGATAGATGGCACAAACTTCGTTCACCCGGTAGGCCACATAAGCGGCCGCTTCGTTTCCATCTATCGTTGCGACTAATTTATTTTTTGACATCACAGATTAATTAACAGGTTCAGGAATCATTTCAATTGCATGGCAGGGGCATTGTTCATAACACACCGCACAACCTGTGCAGGCATCGTAGTTGAACTTATACCTGTTGCCTTTGCCTAATTTAATAATGGCATTTTCCGGGCAAGCACCGTAGCAACCATCACACTCAAAGCAGTTGCCGCAGCTTAAGCAGCGTTGTGCTTCAAATTTTGCTTCGGGTTCGCCAAGACCAGCCACTATTTCGTCGAAACTCTTAACGGCCACTTCAGGAGCCAGTTTGTTTTGTTCCTTCTGCGGAGCTTCGGTTTTATACCACATGTGCAGTTTGCGGTAACTGGCCGTTGCCGGTTTAGCCGGTTTTTGATAAGGCTCAGTCAAAAAGCCATTAATGTATTTAGCAGCTTTTTTACCATGACCGATTGCAATGGTAGAACTCCTGTTTTCGCCGGGCAGCATATCACCACCAGCAAAAATTCCGGACTCACCGGTCATACGCTGTGCATCAATTACCACAGTGCCGTCATCATTTATCTTAATGTTAGCAGCAGAACGGAGGAAGCCTGTGTCTGACTCCTGCTTGTAAGCGTTAATCACCACATCAGCATCAACGGTTTCAAATTCGCCGGTGCCAATTGCTTTACCTTTCTCCACTTTCATCTTCTCCAGCGTAATCTTGTTCTTTTCAATTTTGCTGATGCTCCTGTACAACTGAACATCCACACCTTCTGCCAGTGCATCTTCTGTTTCATAGTCGTAAGCAGGCATCATTTTCTTATCGCCGGGATAATAAACAGCTACTTCTGAACCGAAACGCTTAATCATTCTTGACAGGTACAGCGCCAGCTTGCCACCGCCATATACCACAATTTTCTTCTTTATATATGGAGAAGAATTTGATTTAACCTCGTTGAAGAAAGAAAAAGCATCTTTAATTAAAACAGAACTGTCATGCTGGAAACCTTCATCGTGGATAACCTGGGCACCTACTGACAGGTAAACAGCATCAAAGTTTCCGGCTTTTTTCTCACTCATTACGTCCTGCACTTTATAGTTCAGGCGCAGCTTGATACCCATATTTAATATACGGGCAACCTCAGCATCCAGAATTTCTTTTGGCAAACGATATTCGGGAACACCAGTCCATAACAAACCACCAGCATGGTTTCCGGCATCATATACTTCAACCGTATGTCCCATTCTTGCAAGGTGGTATGCTGCAGACAGTCCACCAGGACCAGCACCAATAACCAGCACTTTCTTGCCTGTTGGTTTAGCATCGTAGCGTACTTCCCATTTCTGGTTGATAGCTTCGTCGCCAATATACCTTTCAACGGCATGAATGTTAACAGTTGTGTCAATGTGATTGCGGTTGCAGCCTGTTTCGCAAGGCTTCACGCAAACCCGTCCCATAATAGCCGGGAAGGGGCAATCTTCCATAATTACCTGGAAAGCATTGAAATAATCGCCGGCTTGTGCATATGCCAACCATGCCTGAATGTTTTCACCTGCAGGGCAGGCACTGTTACAGGGAGGCATGAAATCCATATACACCGGGCGGCGGAATCTTTTGGGGCCGGTACCTTCTGCATGTGTTTGAAGGTCAACCGGTTTTGTAATGTCTGTATTCGCCATGATGATTGTTTTGCGGGCAGCAAACCTGCCCAAATAGAGGCTTAAAAAATAAAAGGCCAAAGTAGAACTACCCTCAAAAAAGTCAGGTGACGGAATTCAAGGAAAAAAATGATTCCTGTCATGCCGCAGGATAAATTTAAATTAAAGTGCACAAAAAAGCCCTGCGATTTTTACACAGGGCTTATGTAATTCAATTACTTGTCTGAATTATCCCACCGCATTTATCACCAATTCTTTAATCCTGTCAATAGGTATCCGCTCCTGCTCCATGGTGTCACGGTAGCGGATTGTCACAGTATCATCCTGTAGTGTCTGGTGGTCAACCGTCACGCAGAATGGTGTGCCAAGGGCATCCATGCGGCGGTAACGCTTGCCTATTGAGTCCTTCTCTTCATAAAAACAACGGAAATGCGGACGGCAATCGCTCATAATACGTTCAGCAATCTCCGGCAGACCATCTTTTTTCGTAAGCGGCAATACTGCCAGCTTAATGGGAGCCAGTAAGGCAGGCAGTTTTAATACAACCCGGCTGTCTTGTCTTTCCGGTGTGCTTAAATCCTGCTCTTCGTAAGCATGACTAAGTACAGCAAGGAACATCCTGTCCAAACCGATTGAGGTTTCTATTACATAAGGAATGTAGTTGCCGTAAGGCTTACCGGTTGCCGGGTCAATATCGTTATCGAAATACTGCTGTTTCTTTTTGCTGTATTCCTGATGCTGTCGCAGGTCGAAATCGGTACGGCTGTGTATGCCTTCCAGCTCTTTAAAGCCCATCGGGAAGTCAAACTCAATATCACAGGCCGCATCGGCATAATGCGCCAGTTTGATATGGTCGTGGTAGCGGTATTTTTCAGCCGGAATACCCAAACTCCGATGCCATTTCAGCCTTTCGGCCTTCCAAAACTCATACCACTCCTTCTGCGAACCGGGGCGGATGAAGAACTGCATTTCCATCTGCTCAAATTCCCGCATACGGAAGATAAACTGGCGGGCCACAATCTCGTTTCGGAAAGCTTTCCCTATTTGTGCAATACCAAACGGCACTTTCATGCGGCCGGTTTTCTGTACGTTCAGAAAGTTGACAAAAATGCCCTGGGCCGTTTCGGGCCTCAGATATACCTTGTTATCCTCATCATCGCTTGAAACAGTGGAGCCAAATTCGGTGGAAAACATCAGGTTAAACTGGCGGATATCCGTCCAGTTGCAGGTGCCGTTGATTGGACATACAATTTTATTATCCTCAATCAGTTTTTTCAGACCGGCAAAGTCATCTTTGGCCAGCAACGCATCCATTGATGCAAGAAGGTCATCGGCTTCTTTTTCTTTACCGTCTGATTTTAGCTGCTCTGCATACGTTTCAATCAGGTGGTCAACCCGGTAGCGTTTTTTGCTGTCTTTGTTATCTATCATCGGGTCGTTGAAGTTGTCAACATGCCCGCTGGCCTTCCAGGTGGTTGGGTGCATAAAAATGGCGGCATCAATGCCCACAATATTGTCGTGGAGCTGTGTCATGCTTTTCCACCAGTAGTCTTTTATGTTCTTTTTCAGTTCGCTTCCCATCTGGCCATAGTCATATACAGCCTGCAGTCCGTCGTAGATTTCGCTGCTGGGAAAAATAAAACCATACTCTTTACAATGCGATATAATCGCCTGGAAC
>CALLZY010000261.1 GCA_937858715.1 uncultured Chitinophagaceae bacterium
GGCATGGAAAGCCGTGAAATGGCCAATCATATTGCTAACAGCACAAGATATTTCCTTCCCCATGTGTTTGCCCTCAGTACCAACTCACCTTTCTGGGAAGGAAGGATGACAGGCTACAAATCATTCCGCACAAAAGTATTTGACAAATTTCCCCGCACTGGTATTCCCGATGCGTTTGAAAGTATTGAAGCGTATGATAACTATGTTAAACTGCTGATCAAAACCAACTGCATCGATAATGCCAAAAAGATATGGTGGGATTTAAGGGTGCATCCTTTCTTTAACACAGTTGAATTCAGGATTTGTGATATACCGCTTACCGTTGACGAAACAATAACACTGGCCGCATTATTCCAGGCAATATGTGCAAGGATTTATATGCTGCGTTCCCGCAACCTTAATTTTATTCAGTACTCAAGGGCATTGCTTAATGAAAACAAGTGGAGGGCCAGCCGCTATGGTGTGGACGGATACCTGATTGATTTTGGCAAAGAAGAAGAAGTGAACACAAGGGCACTTATTTACGAGCTGCTTGACTTTATTGATCCAGTGCTTGACCATCTTGGCAGCCGACACCGCCTCAGCCACATCCATAAGATACTGGAAGGCGGAACTGGCGCCGACAGGCAGCTTGCTGTTTTTGAAAGCACAAAAAATCTTGGGACAGTTGCTGAATTTATACATAGCCAGTTTTTGCATGGGCTATAGCAGGTATGAAAACAATTCAGATTATTGTAAAGGGAAAAGTGCAGGGTGTTTATTACCGGCAATCAGCTAAGGAAAAAGCTGTTGATTTGAAAATAACCGGAACTGTACAAAATACTGAAGATGGCGATGTGCTGATTATTGCAACAGGCAATCCGGATCAGTTATCAACTTTTACTGACTGGTGCCGGGTTGGACCGACCAGGGCAAACGTTACCGAAGTCTTAATTGAAGAAATTCTGCTGCAAACATTCACAGGTTTCAGGGTTCTTCGATTCTGACTATCCTGCTTTTTCTGCTTCCAGGTTATCCAGCATATCTTTTGTCATAGCAGCCAGATCGAATTCTTCTTTCCAGCCCCACTCGTTTCTTGCTACCGTATCATCAATGCTTTGCGGCCAGCTGTCGGCAATCGCCTGCCGGTAATCGGGTTTGTATGAAATAGAAAAATCCGGAATATGCTTTTGAATAGATGCCGCTATCTCTTTTGGCGAAAAACTCATTGCGGAAACATTATACGAAGTTCTTACTTTAATCTTTTCAACCGGAGCTTCCATCAGTTCAATCGTTGCCCTGATGGCATCAGGCATATACATCATAGGCAGGTAAGTATCTTCTTTCAGAAAACATTCATATTTCTTTTCTTCGAGTGCTTCATGATAAATTTCTACGGCATAGTCTGTAGTGCCGCCGCCGGGTGCTGATTTATAAGAGATCAAACCGGGATAACGGATGCTCCTGACATCCACACCAAAGCGGTGGTGATAATAATTGCACCAGAACTCTCCTGCATACTTGCTGATACCATACACAGTTGTTGGCTCAATGATTGTTTGCTGCGGACAATTCTGCCGTGGAGAAGTGGGACCAAACACTGCTATCGAAGATGGCCAATATACTTTATGCAGTTTTTCCTCACGGGCAATGTCAAGCACATTCAGCAGGCCCTGCATATTCAGGTTCCAGGCAAGGTTGGGATTCTTTTCGCCGGTGGCAGAAAGGATGGCGGCCAGCAAATAGATTTGTGTAATGCCCTGCCGTATCACCTGCACATGCAGCATTTCTTTGTTCATCACATCCAGCGATACATAAGGGCCAGTGCCTTGCAGCAATGGATTTTGCTCCCTTAAATCAGAAGCCACCACATTACTGTTTCCATAAATTTTCCGAAGGGCAAGTGTAAGTTCAACTCCTATTTGTCCGGATGCACCAATTACGAGAATCTTTTCTTTTTGCATAGCAAGCGATTGAGGGGCAAAGGTCAAGTATCAAATGCCAAATTCCAAATTCCGAGAAAGAAATCACCTCAGGGCCAACGCATCTGATTTTTATTGTTTTTGCACACGGATACACTGATTGATGCACAGAGATAGTACAAAGGCAAGAAGGTTGAGTGAAAGTGATGACGATATTATTAAATATGCTGTTGGTCATCTGCCTGCGCCACATTACCCGCACTCAAGACACAATTTATCTGCCGGAGGCATGACAGCGGCGTGTTGCTTTCTTCAAAAGACCAACACGGGTAAAGGTTTATTGAACGGTAATTGTATGTATCAGATAAGTATTTTCTGCTTGTAAAAACTTCAAATCAAATGTTCCTGCTTGAGACTTTTTAAACTTGTACGAAGCCTGCCGGATTGGTGCATCCTGCGTACAAACGCAGCCTTCATATTTTGTATTGACTGTTATCGTTGTTGCGTTACCTGAAATTACTTCGTCAAAACTTCCAAACTGCCCGCACCCATTATAGCAACCAAAAGAAACAGTCAAAATAATTTCCTGATTAACCAATGCAGAATTAGATCCTTCAATTTTTGTCACCGGTGCCTTATTAAACGAAAGGCATGAATCATCTTCCTGTTTTTTCTCACAGCCTAATAATGTAATAATCAGGAAAAAGAAGAAGAAAACCTGATAAAGATATTTTTTATTCATAGTGGCTATTTACTTCTCAGACATGAAATTATGTTTTTCTGCTGCTTCAAAGAGTTAGAGTGGTAATAGTTTTTGGTCTTTGCATCCGATGGGCATTCTACGCCTTTGTTTGTATTCTTGCTTTACCCAAAAGACAAACAAGGGCAAAAAAAGTTAAATATTAAGAACCAAAGCTGGGTTTATTCGTTCAGCCCCGAACCACAGTGCAGAAGATTATCCCGAAGGCTTTCAGGATTGATTGATAGCAATACCAGTTTTATAAAACTTACGCTGTTGGTAAGCAGTTATTCGATCACCACAATTTTACTATCTGTATTGCCTGAAATCTTTAAAGTCACATTGTCAAGCCATTCTAATTTTTCTTGAAAAGTGTCGTGCCGGTACAATTCTTTAAAGGGGAATCTTGTCGGTTCCGATGTGTCAAACACAAGAATTTCATATGGGCAAGCCCAATAGCAACCAATAACTGCAAGTCGTTTCCCATCAGGTGAAGGATAGTATTCACACCAAATGAATGTGTCGTCTTCAAAACTATAGCTATAGAAACTACCATCTGAAAGGTCCAGGATGGATTTGCCCTCGATGTCTTCTGATAAAAAAAGATATGACTTACCACTAGTTGTCAGCCACCCGTGAAATAGCGAATCGTCATTACGAATGAACTCAAATATTTCTTGATTGTTGTCGGTTTGAAATACCTGGATTTTAGAAACTATCCAATTATGATTCTTGTCTGTCTGGCGGTAATAGTTTGACTTGAAATAATATCTATTGTCAGGTGAAAAATGAATTTCCTCTGTGTCAGCCAATAACGCTCCTTCATCAAAGTATTTGACAACGTCCGCTCTTATGTCTTGGATTGTATTCGTTATCATTATTTCCTGCAACGTTTGGATTAACGAAAATACGCTCATATTCTTTTTTATCGCCTGAATATTGTCAGCCTGTTTCAATTGTTTACAATTTTACACTGCTGCTGTGTTATTGCTTTATACAACTATCAGCAGGCAATTTACCTTCCCATAAGACACAACTAAGTCCTCCCTTTGCGCCGCTGTTGGTCTTGTGTACAGCCATGCGGGCAGCATATTGACCAACAGCACAACGATACAACCGCTCCCGGCTCCATTGGAGCACCCTCTTTATAGAACTGCAATGTTCATCACAACACAGGCTCCGCAGGTGCCTCCTGTATGACCGAAACAGCATTTCCTTTCTAAGGTGGCTCCTACGGAGCCTTTTTACAATTACCATGTTTTCTATAATCAGTCTGCCCCTATGGGGCTCTGCTGGTTTGCAAAAGCCGGCGATTCTTGCACCTTAGTCATGCATCCGGCAGATAAGCGGCTCCTACGGAGCCTTTTACAATTACCAGGTTTTCTAAAATCAGTCTGTCCCTATGGGGCTCTACTGGTTTGCAAAAGCCGGCGATTCTTGCACCTTAGTCATGCATCCGGCAGATAAGCGGCTCCTACGGAGCCTTTTTACAATTACCATGTTTTCTATAACCAGTCTGCCCCTATGGGGCTCTGTTGGTTTGCAAAAGCCGGCAATTCTTGCCCCGTAGTCATCATGCCCCGGCAGATAAATTGTGTTCTTGCTTTACACATTTACCTGCGGGCAATTTACCTTACTCAAAGGCACAACTAAGTCCTCCCTTTGAGGAAATCCAGGAAAGGGAAATTGATTCCGTAGCACATGGGCCAGGGCAAAACCGTTATGAACGCATAAACCGTTTGGCTAAATACCGCCTTACAGGTTCGTCATATTTTTTAAGTACGATATAAGAAAGGATGAGCATTGCTATTAACATTATCACACCAACAGCCACACCTTTCAGCAGCGGGATATTATTAGTTGTTACCCATGCGTAGAAAACATAAGCGAACGGGAAATGGATTATATAAAGCGGATATGAAATGTCGCCTAAGAAAGTGCAGATCTTTTCCGTTACAGCGCCACGAACTTCCCCGATTGCTCCAATATAAACTATAACGGGGAATACCAGGATTACAGATAATGAATCATACAGGCCGTTTGCCCAAAGATTGCTGTGGCCGCCTACTCTTGGAAAGCTGAGTACGGCAAGAAGCAGCAGTCCGCTTATATAGAAAGTTCTTTTGCCACTATTTACTTTAACTACCCGCCTTAACAGCATGCCGGCCATATACGGGAACAGCAGTCTTGTAAATCCTATGCGGAGTTGTTCCGGCTCAACAGACCAGCCGCCAATAATGTCACCACCGGGACTTGTGACAGCCATGTGCACAAGCGCAATGGCCGCTAATAATACAAGAACCGATAAAGCAATTTTTGGAAGTTTTCGTAATACCAGGGCATGCAAAATGTTAGCTATGTACTCAAGAAATAACGACCATGCCGGCCCGTTTAACGGGTGCATTTCATTCCAGCCCCTGATGTCCATCGATGGCGGCACCGGAATTAACGTATAACCTATTAAAAGAACAGCAAGCAGTTGCCAAATTGAAGTATCTGCAATTTTTGGGAAATAAGCGGAAGCCCCGAAATAAAAACATATTGCGCCTGCCGTCATCCCAAAAATAATCATAGGATGTAACCTGATTAATCTTCTTTTGAAGAAATCTTTTATAGTCATCCTGTCCCACCTGTCATCATAAGCATGGGCCATAACGTAGCCTGATAACATAAAGAAAAAGTCAACAGCGAGGTAGCCATGATTCAGCATTTGTTTTGAATGGTCGCCGCCCGAATACACTTCTAACACATGAAAGAGAACGACAAAGATTGCTGCTACGCCCCGCAATGCGTCAAGGATTAAAAAGTGCCTTTTTGAATCTGAAAAAGTAGAACTGGCTTTTATCATTTTTCCTGTCATTAATTTATCCTGTTATTTCAATTGTATTTCCGTAAAAATTCAAAGATACAGTTTCGTGCAACACACCATGTTCCGCCAGTGTGGAATAAACAGGGCCGGCATGATCCGATGCCACATCAGAAAAGCTCTGCAGGACAATTTTGAAACCTACAAAATGCTGAATAGAATTACCGGACGATGAAGAGTGCGACGCAAGGAACGATGATAGCAGTACTGCTGCTGACTACATTATTGTATTTACCATTGCCACTCAATAAACATATCCCCCGGTCTTTTTCTTTTTTACTTTGCTGTAAAGGCTCTTTGCCTGTTGCAGCAGGGAGATGAACTCCTTCTGTACGAGTTCGTCGGTATTGCAGGCCTGCTGTGCCAGCGTAATGACATCGTCCCAATTAGAGTCTTTCATAAATGCAGAGCCCCGCAGCATGCCGCCAAACATGGCCACTGCTGTTGAGAATTTGTTGCACTTGCCTATTTCGCCAAACTCAGTATAATGAAAATTGCTGGTGAAAGTTGTATAGAGCTGTTTAGTGTTGCCCGGCTTCTGGTATCTGAGTTTTACTTCGGCCAGCCTGCCACCTGTGTAGTTGTCTTTTATGGCTCCTCTGTTTAGCTCTGTCGGCACAATTTCAAACATGGCTATCATTGAATGTCCGGAACCGATTTCGCCACCTTCGATTACAGAAAGAGAATCCCGCAGGGCTCCTACTTTGTTATCAAAACCTATAAGCCTGTATTCTTTTACATACTCCGGGTTAAACTCCACATCCATATATACATTGTCGGCAACGGCATAGAGCATTTGTGTAAACTCCCTGAGCAAAACTTTTTCGGCTTCTTTATAATTATCAAGGTAGGCGAAGTTTCCGTTGCCCTTCTCGGCCAGCAGGTGGATTTTTGAATCTTTATAATTTCCCATGCCCACCCCAAGGCAGGTGAGGTAGATGCCTGACTCCCGCTGCGAGGTTATCAGTTCGTTTAACTCATCTTCTGTTTTTAAGCCTACATTAAAATCGCCATCGGTGGCGAGGATGACCCTGTTGTTGCCGCCTTTGATATAATGCAAACGGGCCAGCCTGTATGCAAGTCGTATGCCTGCTTCGCCGGGTGTGTTTCCGCCGGGAGTGAGTTCGTCAATCGCCTTCAGGATTTTACCTTTTTCGGCACCACTGGTTGAGTTGAGCATCACACCCGTCATGCCGCCATATACAACAATGGCGACTGTGTCATTATCCCGCAGATTATTAACCAGCAGGCGAAATGCCGACTGAAGCAACGGCAGGCGGTTGGGCATATCCATAGAACCGGATACATCGATAAGAAACACAAGGTTGCTGGGAGGCAATGAATCAAGGTTCAGCTTTTGAGAAGAAAGGTTGATATGCAGCAGCTGGTTCTCATTATTCCAGGGGCAGGAGGACAGGGTGGTTTTAACGGAAAATAAATCTTGGGGAGGAGGCTGCCTGTAATCGAGATTGAAATAATTAATCATCTCTTCGATACGAACCGCATCGGGCGGCACCATTGCCTTGAGCGAAAGAAACCGCCTGATATTGCTGTACGAGGCCCGGTCAACATTGAGCGACAGACCTGTTACCGGTGTTTTTTTTGCCGCCAGGAAATGATTCTCCAGCAGGCTTGCATACGTTTCATCGCCAGTGTACCATGTTTTCTGTTCTTCCTTTTCAAGGTTGAGAGTGAAGGAGGCCAGCTTATCCCTTTTGGCATTAGTGACAGATGCAGGGAGCAATTTCATCTTTACACTCACATAATTATCTGCATTTACCAGAACAGTTTCTGTTCTGTATCCGCCTAAAGAAAAACTGAACGTATCAATCTGGGAGTGAGAGAGAATTCCGAAAGTACCTGAAGCGCCACTGCGGAAAATATATCCTGACTTATGCTGCAGGATGCTTACGTTCTGCAAAATATTACCGGCTTCATCTTTCACCTCGCCCCGTACATAATACTGCTGGGCAGCGACAGATAAGTTTAAAAAAAGAAGGGCAGCAATGTACAGAACAACTTTCAAGCGTTCCAATTTGACAATAAAATACAAAAAAAATTGTACTTACAGCAATCGTTAAACCAACTGGTAAATCTCTTTCAGGTTTCTGCCCAATCCGTCGTAGTCCAGGCCATAGCCCACCACAAACTTGTTGGGGATATCAAATCCGATGTAATCGAGCTGCAACGGGTACTCTGTGGCCTCAGATTTATGGAGCAGCGTTGCAATCTTTAAGGATTTGGGCTGCTGGTGCATAAGCTTGGGCATGAAAGAATAGAGGGTTTTGCCTGTATCTACAATATCTTCGACTATTACAACATCTTTTCCGTACAAATCATCGTCCATGCCGATTGAGGTAACCACATTGCCGGAAGATTTCATTCCTTTATACGATGCCAGTTTGATAAAAGACAGCTCTGCTTCAATGGTAATATGTTTAAACAAATCGGCAGCAAACATAAATGAGCCGTTAAGAATAGCTATGAACAAGGGTTTTCGCCCGGCATAGTCATGGTTGATTTTATCAGCCAGTTCTTTTATTCTTTTTTGAATTGTACTCTCGTCGAGGTAGGTTTCAAACGATTTGTCTTTTACAGTTACGACAGACATAGACAGTATTTTTAGTTTTGGCTTATCAGTACAGTGAATAATTGTTTTTTAAAGCCAGCTTAAGAGAAGATGTTGCTTTCTTTCTCAAACTCATCCTCACTCCCACTGCGGGCATATCACCCGGTCTTAGCCAGTTGAGTTCCATCAGGCTTTCCGTTCTGATAGCCTGTTTTTGCGCAATATCATGCAGTGTTTCGCCCGGCTGAACAATATGATACTCATTATCCCCTGTTTTTCTTTTACGCTGCAGGTACACCAGTTCATCATTGGGTGTAAACTCAGCCTGCTCCATTTCATTAAACTCAAAAATCTTTGCAAGATCAATATTATACTCACTGGCAATAGCAAAATAAGAAGTGCCTTTCTTCGCAAAGATCACTTTAGTATCGTTGATATAAAACACACCGGCAGGATACTTAGCGGCTGCTGCTGCTGCTATTACTTCATCTGTCACTTTTTCTTCAACAGGGGCGGCAGTTACCTCTTCCGGTTTTTCTTCAGATGGTTTTGTTGTCTCCTTCTGCGCAGTGAGTAAGGGATCGTCATCGCCTTTATCGCCCAGGGCTATTAAAGTATATTGCTGGAGGCTGTAATCTTCAATCAGCTTAATAAGCACCTGCGGATAACGGGGATTGGTTGCATACCCGGCTTTTTTCAGGCCATTGGCCCATCCTTCATAATCAGTGGGGTCAAGCTGAAACAAAAATGCGTAGCGCTGGCCAGCCTTTAAAAAATCAGAATGGTCTTTGTAAGAATCAATAACTGCTCCATATTTTCTGAAACACTCACCCCTTGCATCATCATCGTGGTACACTTTTTCACCTGTCCAGTTTGTTTTGCACTTAATGCCAAAGTGATTATTGGAACGTACCGCCAGGTCGCTGTTGCCCGCACCGGACTCATGAATGCCCTGTGCCAGTGTAATAGCAGCCGGCACACCGGTGCGCAACATTTCTTCAATGGCCAGGTCCTTATACCGGCTGATATAATTTTTTACCTGCTCTGATTGCTGTGAAGCGGCAAACAGTGGTGTAAACAGTAACCCAAATAGAATTTTGCGAAGTTTTTGCATTCTGCACTTTATAATTTACGCAACAGGTATAACCCGTCACGAACTGTTAATACTAGTTTTTCAACATCATTTCTTTCACGGATAAAAACATTGAAGGCTTTTATTCCTTTTGCACTTTTGCCTTTTACATTTTCCTGCAGCACCTGCCCGTGAAAGAAAATATTATCTGCTAAAATAAAGCCGTTTTTCCGCAACCGGGGAAAAACAAGGTTAAAATAATCGATATAGGCCGGTTTATCGGCATCGATGAAAACAAGATCCCAGGTCTCTTCCAGTGCCGGGATAATATCTAACGCATTTCCGGTGTAAGAAATTATTTGGGAGGCAAATGCAGAACGGTCAAAATATGTCCTTGCCCTGGTGGCATCAGTCTCTCTTAATTCTATTGTATGTAATAGCCCGTCGGTTGTAAGCCCTTTTGCCAGGCACAAAGCACTGTAGCCGGTAAAAGTGCCAATTTCAAGAATGCGGCGGGGCTTTATCATGCAGCTTATCATTTCCAGCAGTTTGCCCTGCAAGTGGCCGCTTAGCATTACGGCCTCTTTATGCTGTTGCAGGGTAAAGTCGCCCACTTCCTTTATCAAGGCATCTTCGGGTGAGGTATGCTCTTCTGCAAATGACTGTATTAATGGATTAATGATCTCCACTTCGCTTATTTGAGTAAAGATAATCCAATTATACTGCCTTCAGGCTTGTAACGGATGGGTTGGGCTTTGATATAAACCAAAGACCAGTGAATGTAAGCAAGCCGTTAATCAGGATCAGTTCGTTTCCGATTTTGTATCCGTTAAAAATGCTTTTTGAAATGCCGTTCAATCCCAGGTTTTCAATACCAAGCTTTGCTTCGTAATAAGCCGGGTTACTCAGCACATCAATTCCCAGCACA
The DNA here is from genome assembly GCA_937858715.1 of uncultured Chitinophagaceae bacterium. Lineage (GTDB taxonomy): Bacteria > Bacteroidota > Bacteroidia > Chitinophagales > Chitinophagaceae > JJ008. Next base: position 10,076 of record CALLZY010000261.1, read on the forward strand.
AACAATGGAGCAATGATACATACTGCCCATATCATCTTTTCATTAAGCACTCTCTTCGTAAGAATACCAAAGGCAAACAAACCAAGCAACGGACCATAGGTAACCCCGGCAAACTTCATGATGAATTCAATGATGGATTTATCGTTAATCGCCTTATAGATTAAAACCATAAGAAAAAATACAAAAGCAAAAGTGAAGTGAACCATAAGCCTTGTACGCTTCTTCTCTTTTTCAGTTGCATCCTTTTTGTTCAACCCTAATATGTCAATACAAAAACAAGAAGTGAGTGATGTGATGGCTCCATCCACACTTGGGAACAGTGCCGAAATAATTGCGATAATAAAAATAATTCCAATTGTACCACTGAATACTTTGCCCAGGGCAACTGTCGGGAACAGGTCATCGGCCGGAACACTTATACCATTTGAACCTGCATATAAATAAAGCAAGCCACCAAGGACGAGGAAAAGAAAATTAACCACCATCAGGATAGCAGTAAAAGTCATCATGTTCTTCTGTGAGCCTTTGAGTGTTTTTACACTGATGTTTTTTTGCATCATCTCCTGGTCAAGTCCTGTCATGGCTATTGCAATGAACATTCCGCCCAGTATTTGTTTCCAGAAATAACTGCCTGCTTTTACATCCCAGTTAAAAACCTGGGAATACCCCTTATCAGACATCATGCTTAAAGCACCGCCAAAATCTGTTCCTAATGATTTAACAATAACAATGATACAAACAACCAGGCCTACCAGCATACCGGTTGTCTGCAAGGTGTCGGTATAGATTATTGTTTTTACGCCTCCTTCAAAAGTATAAAGCAAGATCAGCACAAGTATTACAAGAGTGGTGACAACAAAGTGTATTCCCAGTTCATTGAAAATGAAAGTTTGCAAAACACTTATCACCAAATAAAGCCTGGCAGTAGCCCCAACTGTGCGGGACAGGATAAAGAAAAAAGCACCCGCCTTATGGGCACTGATACCAAACCTTTTTTCGAGATAGGTATAAATGCTGGTAAGGTTCATGCGGTAATAAAGCGGCAGCAAAACAAATGCAATGACGATATAACCCAACAAAAAACCAAGTACTAACTGGTAATAAAAGAAATTGCCGGCTCCCACTGTTCCGGGAACACTTACAAACGTAACCCCGGACAACGAGGTACCAATCATACCAAATGCCACCAGCATCCAGTTACTGTTTCTGTTTCCAATAAAAAAAGATTCATTATCGGAGTTTCGGGATGTGTACCATGCCACACCCAATAACAATGCAAAGTATCCTAAAACGAATGTGAAAAGCAGCGCTGGAGTCATACAAAAAATTTCTGTTATTGAATCATTATCATTCTGTATTCGGCTGAAATGAATTTTGAAGATAGAAAAAAATCATTTCCCTTTGCTGCAAGTTATACATTATGGCAATACAATCACTTGCGGTTTTTTGCGGCTCGAAACATGGAACAAATCCTTTGTTTACAGAACATGCTGTTGAGCTAGGAAAGCTAATGGCAGAAAAAAATATCCGGCTGGTATATGGAGGTGGCAGCGCCGGCATTATGGGTTCCATTGCAGACAGTGTAATGCAACATGGAGGGAAGGTAACCGGTTATATTCCGCAACTGCTTCTTGAATGGGAGGTACAGCACAGAGGTATTACTGAGCTTATCATCTGCGATGATATGCATGAACGGAAAAAAAGAATTTACAGCGTAAGCGATGCGGCTATTGTGCTGCCCGGCGGCTTTGGCACCCTTGATGAGCTGTTTGAGATTATTACCTGGAACCAGCTTACTATCCATGATAAAGAAATCTATATCCTGAACTCAGGCGGTTTTTATAATCACCTGATTGCCCATATTAAGCTAATGAAGGAAGAGCATTTTTTATATGAAGCAGCAGAAAAAAGGATTACCATTATTGATAACCCTTCTGAATTGTCGCAATATTTATAGTATTACCGACCCCGGCCACCACCCTGGAATAGCGGTATCTGCAAACCGCCCCTTATAATTGGTATTGAACGGCCGTACCCATCGGTATAAGGAGAGTTTTCATTTCCTGAAACGTCAAACAGCACTGACAGATAATAAAATGGTTCTCCCCCGGCTCCTTCTCTGCCAGAAGTATAACCACCGCCAATGAGAAAACTACCCGCATCACCTTTCGCTGTTTCCCTGTAAGAACTGCTCGCCTGAATGTATTTAAGCTTATAATAATTATGCTCAAGCTGTGCCTGCGCAAAGAGAAAACGGACAGGATAGAGCTTTGCAAATACTCCGCCTCCATAAACATACTGCCGTAGCTTATCGTTAAAAACACCATTGTAATCACGGTAAGAAGTATAATTGTAGTTTATCACCACTCCGGCATCTGCCCAATTTGTAAGGCTATAACCTAAAACCGGGCTGCCGCCAACCAGGAAAGTATTGTTGTAAAATGCCAGAGCCACACTTCCCCCGGTGAACAGGTTCTCCTTTTTAAATTTGCCTTTTTTTTCCTGGTCTTCATCCTGTGCAAAACAGGCCGATGTAAAACTTACAATAGTCAATAACAGAAATAGTTTCTTCATGTTTTATTATTTTATTCAATTTCCTGCTGCTCTGTCCAGCTAAGCTGCAGGTCGTTAATAATTCTTTTAACAGACGGCGCCATCCACAACATGGCTGCAAGCATTATGCCTGTAATTAAATAAAGACGGTAATCGCCACTCACAAAAAATAATATTACTGACAATAATGCAGGGCCTTCGCACAATGCAAGATAGCGGATGAGAGCCGTCCGGTAGTCAATCAGCTTTCCTGCAACCGGTTTAACCGACGATATAATGCTTTGCAATTTCTTTCTGAGCAGGATTCTTGCCAGAACGAAAAAAGCTGTAGCTATTGCCAGCGAAAGCAAAAAGGGAATGTTGGCCAATGATCCGGAAAATGAATCACTGTTAATTTTTTGTACATCTGATTGTACAAGGATGAATAATACAAATGCCATAAGAAAAACACCCACACATAATGCCGCATGCACAATACGCATGGAGCGGATAATCTCTTTAGGATTTTCTGCTTTTGCTTCCATTTGAAAGATAAAGTTAGCAGAGCGGCAGTTAATAATTAATCAATTTTTTCAACGCCTGGGCCACTTTTACCGGATTCGGCAACATGGCATGTTCAAGGTGTACATTCATAGGTACAGCGGGCAAGTTCAAGGCACCCAGCACTTCAACCGGTGCATCAAGATAACGGAAACATTCTTTTGAAATCCTGCCGGCAAGTGCTTCGGCAAAAGAATTATTCTGCTGCTCCTCAGTAAGTACAAGACAGCGGCCATGTTTTTTTACCCTTTCAAAAACAAGTTCTTCATCAAGCGGAAAAAGTGTACGCAGATCCAGCACTTCCACTTTTCCATGAAACTGCTTTGCAGCTGCTTTTGCCCAATACACACCCATGCCATACGTTATCACCACACAACTTTCTCCATCATCAATAGCTTCAGGCAGAGCTTCTGTAACAATATTGGCTTTGCCAAATGGAAGAATATAATCAGCTGACGGCTCTGTTGTTTTTGCATCTTCTGTTCCCGGTACTTTACTCCAATAAAGGCCCTTATGTTCCAGCATTATTACCGGGTTGGGGTCATAGTATGCCGCCTTCATCAATCCTTTCATATCAGCTGCATTGGAAGGATAGGCAATCTTAATCCCTTTGATAGAAAGTAAAGTTGTTTCCACACAGCCGCTGTGGTAAGGGCCACCGCCGCCGTAGGCACCGGTTGGCACCCGTAAAATCATTGATACTGGAAATTTGCCACAGGTTAGATAACAACTCTTGGAAACTTCTGAGGCCAGTTGATTTAATGCAGGATAGATGTAATCTGCAAACTGAACTTCTACAATTGGTTTCAGTCCCACTGCAGACATTCCAATAGTTGACCCCACAATATATGCTTCCTGTATTGCTGTGTTGAAAACACGGTTGTCGCCAAATTTTTCTGCCAGTGTTGCAGCCTCACGGAAAACACCTCCCAATCTCCGGCCCACATCCTGTCCGTAAAGTAAAGCCTCAGGATGTTTTTCCATTATTTCCCTTATTGCAAAAAGTGCAGCATCTACCATGAGTACTTTGGCTGCGCCTTCAGGATTTCTTAAGCCAGACTCGGTGGTTATTGATGTTGGCGCAAATACATGCTCTTCAACTTCATTTATGTCAGGTTCTGGAGCAGCTACGGCTTTTGCAAATTCAGCAGCAATCAATACTGCTGATTCTTTTTCGATTGTATTCAGTTCATCTTCAGAAACACCTCTTTCAATAATCCTCTTCCTGAGTTTTACTATCGGGTCATGCCCAGAATGCAACGACCAGTCCTCATCAGTCCGGTAGAATTCTTTTCTCACCCCGCTGGTATGATGTCCCAATAATGGTACTTGTGCATGTACCAATACCGGTTTTTGTTCTGTCCTCACATAGCTGAAAACCTCTTTCATCACACTATAAGACGCTTCAAAGTCACTTCCATCTACCTGCACCCTGTGCAAGCCATTAAATCCTGCAGCATATTCAAATGCGTTCATAGCCCTTGCTTCTTCCGAAGTAACGCTGATGCCCCAATTATTATCCTGTACTAAATAAATAATGGGCAATTGTTTCAACACAGCAAACTGAAATGCCTCGCTTATCTCGCCTTCTGTGATACTTGCATCGCCTAATGAGCAAAGTACCACAGCCTGTTTATTCTGAGTTTCATTCAATACTGTTTCCCTGTACTTCAGTCCCTGTGCAATGCCTGTAGCCGGTATTACCTGCATTCCGGTTGCGCTGCTTTGCATGATAATCGTTGGCTTATCATTACTCTTATTACAAGGATGGGAGTAATATTCCCGGCCACCGGTGAAAATATCATCGCCTTTTGCCAGCAACTGAAGCATTTGTTCGTAAGGAGTGAACCCAAGTCCTGAAATAAGGCTTTCATCCCGGTAATAAGGACTAACAAAATCAATAGTTTGTAATTGAAATGCGGCAGCTAACTGTATGGCTTCATGTCCGCGGGATGTGGAATGAACATACCTGCATATTGAACGATTGGCCTCATAAGTCCCGGCCATTTCTTTAACCTGGCACATGAGCCTGTAAGCACGGAGCAAAATCTGGGTATCAATCATGCAAGCAATGTTGGAGTGCAAAAATAAGATAATCAGCCTCTAAAAATTAGTGCCGCCCAAAAGGACGGCACTTCTAACACAGTTGGTATTGGCATCCGTAAAAGGTTATTTAACCTCCAGTTCAAACATTTTCTCATCTTCGATGAAGCCCTCTAGTTCATCTCCGACCACTACTTCGCCCACACCTGCTGGTGTACCGGTATAAATCAGATCGCCGATGTTAATAGAAAAGTAATTAGAAATATAGGCAACAATTTTATCAAAGCTGTGCAGCATGTTTCCAGAGTTTCCCTGCTGAACCAATTCTTTATTTTTGTAGAGCCCGAAATTGATGTCTTTCTTATTTTTTATATCAGCAACAGGAACCCATTTTCCTATTACGGCTGAGTTATCCCAGGATTTGGCTTTCTCCCATGGTAATCCTTTTGCCTTTAATTCATTTTGAATATCCCTTGCTGTAAAATCTATACCAGCAGTAATAGCATCATAATATTTGCCGGCAAATTTATCCTGGATGTATTTTCCGTTTTTGCTCACCCTTAAAACCAGTTCACATTCGTAATGCAATTCATTGGTAAACTCAGGATAATAAAACGGTGTATGAGACTGAAGCAGGGCACTCTTGGGCTTCATGAAAATAACCGGTTCCTCAGGAATTTCATTCCCAAGTTCTGAAGCATGTGCCGCATAGTTACGTCCAACGCAGAAAATTTTCATAAATGGTATATTAAGTCAAATACATCAGAGGCTTTTCGCCATTCCAAAGTATTTCTGGTTATCAAAAAGAGTATCGGATTGTTATTTATACGCTGTAAAGAAAGTCTACAGGTATTAGCAGGGGTCGGGAGGCTAAATTAAGCAATGAAAACGATTTCTCATAGCTTAATATCCTGATTATTTATCAGGTTCATTGCCGTATTTATGCCCTGTGTTGCAAAAGCCTCTATTACTTCTACAGCCTTAGAAATTTTTAATGCTACCATTGGCTCCTCTTCTTTTCTCCATTTGCCCAACACAAAATCTGACTGCATCCCCTTAGGATAATCATTTCCAATGCCAAATCTGAGCTTTGGATACTCTCTTGTCTGCAGTACCTCTTCAATGCTCTTCAAACCGTTATGTCCTGCATCACTTCCGGCTGGTCTCAGGCGGAGTTTGTTCAATGGTAAAGCCAGGTCATCAACAACCACCAATAGCCGCTCCGGTGCAATTTTTTCTTTGTCCATCCAGTATTTCACGGCTTTCCCACTAAGGTTCATATACGTTGTAGGACAAACGCATACGAAAGATTTCCCTTTCCATTTTATATCTGCCACATAAGCAAGCCTGTCAGTTCTGAATGCACCCCCATGTTTTTGCACAAAGGCATTCACCACATCAAAACCAATGTTGTGCCTTGTGTGCGCATACTCGTTTCCTACATTACCCAAACCGACTATAAGAAATTTCACTGCAAAATTTTAATACTCAAATATCGCTTATAAAATAAAGACCCGTATCAGGGATACGGGTCTGTTTACTGTTTTTTCTTCAATTATTTCTTTGCAGCGGCTGGTGCAGCAGGTGTGGCAGCGGCTGGTGTAGCAGCAGCTTCTTCCTGCTTTAATTGCCTTGTCATAACAACCGAAGCTACAGGAATACGGGGAGAGTTCATGATTTCATAGTTTTCAACCACTACGTCTTCCACCCTTATATTTCCGTTTACCTCAAGGTTGTCAATAGCCACTTCAATATGCTCTTTCAGGTACTTAGGATAAGTCTTTACTTTCAAAGTCTTAATCTTAATTACCAGTTTACCACCATCTTTTACCCCTTTTGAAGCACCGGTAAATTTAAGGGGAATATTGGCGATTACTTTTTTGTCATCAACCAGTTCCAGGAAATCAACATGGATTAAAGAATCGTCCACTTTGTCAAACTGCAGGTCTTTCAAAATCGTCCTGTAGGTTTTTCCGTCCACCTTTACTTCAGCTATCTGGAAACTTGGTGTGTACACTAATTTTTTGAAAGCTGGAGCAGGTGCATAAAAATTAATTTCCTGAGCGCCGCCATAAATTACACCAGGCACCATCTCCTGAGAGCGGAGCTGCCGGGTGGCCGATTTCCCGAATCCGGTCCTCAGTTGACCTTCGATTGTAATTGTTTTCATTTTTCTGTTTATTGTTTATTATTAAAAAATCACTTTGTTTCAAACTTTATCCTTGCGCTGCGAATGAACAAACAAGCTGGTAATACTTTTGTTTTCATACGCATT
>CALLZY010000262.1 GCA_937858715.1 uncultured Chitinophagaceae bacterium
CTCCTGGTCGGGATGACTGGATTCGAACCAGCGACCCCTACGTCCCGAACGTAGTGCGCTACCGGGCTGCGCTACATCCCGAAAAAAGAAGGGTACCCATTAAATAAATAATGACTACCCTTACTTCATATGGTCGGGTGGACTGGATTCGAACCAGCGACCACTTGCACCCCATGCAAGTGCGCTACCGGGCTGCGCCACCACCCGAACCTCTTCCGGTAACCGAACTTCCGGTTTTTGAAGGTGTTATCCTTCATCCGCCGCAATTCCGGACGGCAAATGTAAGGCAGAATTTTGCAACTTTAAAATCAAAAACAAGCCATAACTTCGTGGCTTAATGAAACTACTCATTAAAAATGCAAGGGTTACCGACCCGGCTTCTCCCCACAACGGACAAACAGCAGATATTTTTATTGAAAACGGCACCATCACCCGCATTGGTAATAACCTGCCGGTAAGTGCTGATAAAACAATTGATATATCCGGCCTGTACGCATCACCCGGCTGGGTGGATGTGTTTGCCAACTTTGCCGACCCCGGCTATGAGTACAAAGAAACATTAGAATCAGGCGCTGCCGCCGCCGCTGCCGGTGGTTTTACCGATGTGCTGGTGATACCCAATACCAAACCGGTGCTGCAAAACAAGGCAGCGGTGGAGTATGTAACGCATAAAAGCCAGCAGTTGCCGGTGAGCATTCACCCCATTGGCGCTATTACAAAAAATACCGAGGGCAAGGAACTGGCCGAAATGTATGATATGAAAACCAGCGGTGCTGTGGCCTTCAGCGACGGGCTGGACTGTGTGCAGAGTGCCGGGCTGCTGGTAAAAGCCCTGCAATATGTAAAGGCTTTTGACGGCATCATCATCCAGTTGCCCGATGATAAGAGCATTAACCCCCACGGACTGATTAACGAAGGAATTGTTTCCACCCAGCTGGGTCTGCCGGGCAAGCCTGCCATGGCCGAAGAACTGGTGGTGGAACGGGATATAAAACTGGCCCGCTATGCGGAGTCGAAGCTGCACTTTACCGGTGTTAGCACGGGCAAATCGCTGGAGTATATAAAGAATGGAAAAGAGGAAGGTACGGGCATCAGTTGCTCGGTTACGCCTTATCACCTTTTCTTCTGCGATGAGGACATGGCCAACTACGACACCAACCTGAAAGTAAACCCGCCGCTGCGCCACAGACAAGAAAGGGAAGCCCTGAGAAAAGCAGTAGCTGCCGGTGATGTGGATTGCATAGCCACCCACCACCTGCCGCATGAGTTTGACAGCAAAGTGATGGAGTTTGAATATACCAAATTCGGGATGATTGGCCTTGAAACAGCTTATGCCGCCCTGTGTACGGCCCTGCCGGATGTGGCACAGGAGCAATGGGTGCAACTGCTGGCCATCAACCCCAGGAGTATCTTTGGCCTGCCGCCTGTTGCTATTAAAGAAGGAGCCAAAGCGGTGCTCACCCTTTTTGAGCCGGGCAGGAACTGGACATTTACGGAAGAACACATCCAATCAAAATCGAAGAATACGCCTTTTGCAGGCACTGCATTTACCGGTAAGGTAACCGGCATTATTAACGGAACTAAATCAGTGCTGCCATAACCCAACAAACATGAAACTGACCCCCGCAATAAAAGGAGGCATCACCGGTGCCCTGATGATAATTGTTTCGGTACTGGTATTTAATGCCGGGTTGCCGTCCAGTTCGCCCATTCATTATTTGGTATTTGCCATCTTTGGTGGCGGCATCATCTGGGCATTGATTGGTTATAAAAACTCAGCCGCTTTTACTGGTAAGTTTGGCGACCTGTTTAACCAGGGTTTCAGAACCTTCATCATCCCCATACTGATGATGGCAGCATTTACTTTCATCTTTAACAAGATACACCCCGAGTTTGCAAAAGAATCGGCCAAGGCTTATAAAGCCGAATTAGTGAAGGATAAAAGCAAATTGCCCAACGAAATTGACGAAGAAGCAAAAAGATATGAAAAGGGCTATGCCACGGCGTTGGTTTACGGCTCAATTTTAGGATATTTGATAATTGGTGCCGGCGTAACGGCCATGGCATCATTCACATTAACAAAGAGAACAAGCTAATGGATCTTTCCATCGTAATACCACTGATAAACGAGGCAGAATCGCTGCCCGAACTGACTGCCTGGATTGAAAAGGTGATGCAGGAGCACCACTATTCTTACGAAGTGATATTTGTGGACGACGGCAGCAGCGATAACTCCTGGGAGGTGATTGAAACACTGCGGTCGAAGAACCCTGCGGTAAAAGGAATTAAGTTTCAGCGCAACTATGGCAAATCAGCCGGGCTGAACGAGGCCTTTAAAGCTGCCAGCGGCGATGTGGTGATAACCATGGATGCCGACCTGCAGGACAGCCCCGATGAAATACCTGAACTGAGAAGAATGATTGTGGAAGAAGGCCACGATATGGTAAGCGGCTGGAAAAAGAAACGCTACGACAACACCCTGACCAAGAATATCCCTTCCAAGTTTTTCAATGCCGTTACCCGCAGCGTATCGGGTATTAAGCTGCATGATTTTAACTGCGGCCTGAAGGCTTACAAAAACAAAGTGGTTAAAAGCATTGAAGTATATGGCGAAATGCACCGCTACATTCCGGTGCTGGCAAAGTGGGCAGGCTTTAAGAAAATTGGTGAGAAGGTGGTGGAACACCGGGCCAGGAAATACGGCGTATCGAAGTTTGGCTGGCGCCGGTTTGTAAATGGCTTTCTCGATCTGCTATCTATAACTTTCGTGGGCAAGTTCTCCAAAAGGCCGATGCACTTCTTTGGCCTGTGGGGCACAGTATCATTCCTGCTGGGCCTGGGCATTGCCCTCTACCTGATTATTTCGAAGATTGTTGACAACCAGTTTGCCCTTACTAATAAGCCGGGCTTCTACCTGTCACTTACAGCCATCATTATTGGTATGCAGTTGTTCCTGGCGGGTTTTATTGGCGAACTGATTTCGAGAAACTCGTCTTCCCGCAACCATTACCTGATTGAGACCAAAACGGGTTTATAACCTATGGCAAGCGTAGTCATCATAGGCCCGGGACATCCGCTGCGGGGTGGTTTGGCCACCTTTAACCAGCGGCTGGCAAAAGAATTTAATGACCAGGGAGATAGCTGCAGCATTTATTCCTTTTCGCTGCAGTACCCGAAGTTTATCTTTCCCGGCAAAACACAATACACTGACGAACCGGCACCGGAGAACCTCACTATTCATACAGTTATCAATTCCATCAATCCTTTCAACTGGATAAAGATTGGCAACAGGCTGAAAAAAGAAAGACCTGATATTATCATCGTCCGTTTCTGGCTGCCGCTGATGGGGCCTGCCCTGGGAACCATACTGCGAAGGGTGCGAAAAAACCGGCATACTAAAATCATCTGCATTGCCGATAATGTGATACCGCATGAAAAGAGGCCGGGCGACAAACTGTTTACAAAATACTTTCTGCAAAGCTGCGATGCCTTTATTACCATGAGTGAAAAGGTGATGAGTGACCTGCGCCTGTTTGAAAAGGACAAGCCGGCAAAATTAGTATCGCATCCGCTGTATGATAATTTTGGGGAGAGCATTGCAAAAGAAGAAGCAAGAAAGCATCTGAACATTCCGCAAGAAGAAAACATCATCCTCTTCTTTGGTTTCATCCGCAAATACAA
>CALLZY010000263.1 GCA_937858715.1 uncultured Chitinophagaceae bacterium
CTGAGTATATCATCAGCAAAAAATCTCCGGAACCGCTGCAACTGATTTGTAAAACTGCAAACGATGTAACGAAAGTGTATTGGTACATCAACAATAAGTTTTACAAAAGCTGCAATGCCGGAGAGAAACAATTTTTTGTTCCAGGTGAAGGTCCTGTAAAAATTTCCTGCACCGATGATAAAGGAAGGAACAAAGACATCAGGATTCTGGTGAAGTATGCGGATTTGTAAGGTTATGCAGTAAGTATTATAGATTATTATTAATTAGATTCAGTAATTTTTTTTACTATCCAAAGATCTTGACCACCAGTAATTCTGGCATCTGTTTCTCCATCAAAAATCTTAATTACTGCAAAATTATTTCCGAGAAGTTTTCTGACCCCTTCTTCGGTATTAAAAGTAGTCATCATGCGGTGCCCTCTCTTAAAATACGAATAAGTGAATGACCCGTTAACCATCAATTCATTCAAATCTGATTTAGTAAGTTTATCTCTGAAAAAGCTTCCGTGGGTCGTAAACATAAATATCCCATCTGCTTTCAATATTCTATTAATTTCTGAGAACCATTTGACTTGTATCTCAGCCTGAATATGTGTTAGCACTGAAATAGCATATATAAAATCAAATTTATTATTTGAATAACTGGTAGGAGGCAAATAATCAATAAAATCAAATCTTACATTTTCAATATTACTCTTATTCCAGTTAATCATTTTTTTATTTATGTCACATGCATAAATTTCAGAATTATTATTCAATAACTCAGGCATATGCCGAACTAACCGTGACACACCGCAACCCCATTCAAGAATGATACGAATATCTTTTTTTAAAGCTGTTACCCTTTCAATTATTTCTTTTGCAGATTGCTTTCCATCATGAATATATTCAGAATAATTCAATCTGTATGTTTCATACAAGAAGTACGGAGGTGGTAAGCTTATACCTTGGTTTAACCTCTTAAAATCTCTATTTCCTTTGCAATTAATAATATATTCCTTAATGAATATGAACTTATCCAGAATGAAATAAGTATGTGTTAAGCGAAAAAATTTTTTAATAACAACTTTTAACCTATTCATAAGCACTTTCTTTGAGCTAACTCTATAATTTTTTTTAAGGCTTATTCCTATTCCGCTTTCTTCACACTCCCAGCCCCGCTTACACTTTGATTAATCAACGGATTGCCCCTGTATCTTACATCGGCGGCACCCGAAACTTCCACATCTAATTTTACACTGGCAAAAACCTGGGCACTGCCTGCTCCCGATATGTCCACATGGGTATTCTCTGCCATCAGGTCAAAGCACTTAATGTTAGTGCTACCAGAACCATCCACCTCAAAATCCTTTGTTTCGCCCCGCAGACTGATAGTGCCTGCTCCTGATAAATCCACTTTCACTTTCGGTGCCTTTACTTCCATAGCTGCATCGCAGGCACCACTTACATGTATTCTTATGCTTTCTGTGGAACTGATACGGTTCTCTCCAAAGTAATTACAGGCCCCCGAAGCTTCAAACTCCCGGTACACAGGATTGCTTACATATATTCTTATCCCTTTTTTTGGACGCAACTCCACACCCTCCTCGTAGCGGATAACAAGTGTGCCGTTGTCATTTTCTGTAACAATATACTGAAGCAGGTTTTCATCGGCTTCCACTTTTACACTGGTACTGGAATCCTGCATTACATACACATCCATGGCTCCGCTTACATCAACACTGCTGAAGCCCTTCACATTCCGGTTCTCCGTTTTGCCGACACCGTTGCCCCTGATACGTTCCCTGAAGACTTCGTCGCATGAAAAAAATACAGTTATAGCAATAACTAACAAGCTGAGGATGATCTGACGTTTCATTGTTTTGGCTTTAATGATAAATACAGCACAGGTGTGTAACGGCTGCTGCCTGATAAAGTTACAACCCCTGTAAATCAGGTGATAATTCACGGCTTAAAAAACCTCATCCCGTTTATTTACCTTCGCAGCATTATGGCAGAAAAGATACTCATCCTCGATTTTGGTTCGCAATATACCCAACTGATTGCCAGGGCTGTGCGGGAAGCCAATGTTTACTGCGAAATTATCCCCTTCAGCAAGCCATTTGAGTTTGAACCCGGTTTGAAAGGTATCATTCTGTCCGGTTCACCCTGCTCGGTTAATGAAGACAATGCTCCCGAAATAAATATCAGCAACCTTACAGCCAAAGTACCGGTGCTGGGCATTTGCTACGGGGCTCAGCTTACCGCCAAACAGTTTGGCGGCCTGGTGGCAAAAAGCAATAAAAGGGAATACGGAAGGGCTGCCCTGCAGGTTCGCAAAGAAGATGTGTTTTTAAAAGATGTGCCCGCCCAAAGCCAGGTGTGGATGAGTCATAGCGACTCCATCAAAGAACTGCCTGAAGGTTTTGAATTATTAGCTGATACTGATAGTATTCCGGTAGCAGCGTTTAAGAAATCGGAAGCCAGAAACCAGAACTCAGAAGGGGCGGACAGTTCAGACATCAGACTTCAGACCTCAGATTTCCCTCTTTACGGCGTTCAATTTCACCCCGAAGTATATCACTCCAAAGAAGGAAAAAAAATTCTGAAGAACTTTTTGG
>CALLZY010000264.1 GCA_937858715.1 uncultured Chitinophagaceae bacterium
GCAACGGGTGTTCAGCTTACTGCAACGGGTGTTCGAGCTACTGCAACGGGTGTTCGAGCTACTGCAACGGGTGTTCAAGCTACTGCAACGGGTGTTCAGCTTACTGCAACGGGTGTTCTGGCTACTGCAACGGGTGTTCAGGTTACTGCGAAAAGCATCCTGCTTACTTCCAGGCAAAAAAAAGCCCCGGCCTAAGCTGGGGTTTTTGTGCCCCTGATTGGGCAAATATCCAACCAATTCTTAGGTGATTTGGAGAAAATATCAGCCATTAGAAGCATTTTTTGGAAAAATACGGACAGATAGACAATAGTTTCCATTTCCGGAATCCAATCTACTCAATTCCTGGAATTTTCGCCAAAATTGAATATAACCCTATCTTTCCCAGATAATTGATTCATAGTGTCTTAGGATGGCATGTTAGACCGGCTTATATGTGTTGTTATGTGATGTTCAAGCAGTTCTTTTAGGGATTCAAGGTGCTTCTCCATATCTGCCAGACATATTTCCTTTTCTTCAGTATCACAAATTACTAATGGGGTTTCGTCAAGGTAGCGGTATAACTCCGGGTATTCGGTTTCAATTTTTGTCGTTAGCAGGATTATTTCCTGCATCAGTTCATTAAGTTTTTTCATTGTAAAAAATGTTGTTAAATCAAATCAATAACCCGTTTCAATTTTTCCCGTACCTGTTCAGCAATTTCTTTCAAACCGGGATTTTCTATTGCCTGCATAGAGGCAATTGGATCCACGGCTGAAACTTCTATCTTCCCGGACTCCTTTTCCTGAACAATCACATTGCAGGGTAACATGGTGCCAATTTTGTCTTCAGTTTGCAATGCTTTGTATGCAAAAGTTGGGTTGCAAGCACCAAGGATTTTATAATTATAAAAGTCTGCATCCAGTTTCTTTTTTAGTGTTGCTTTTATATCTATTTCGGTAAGCACTCCAAACCCCTCGGCTTTTAATGATTCGGTTACCCTTTCAATGATATTACTAAAATCTCCTAAAAGGGTTTTTGTGAAATAATAGTTCATATAATTTATTTTAGATAGTGTTTGAAAAAATTGTATTGAAAAATGACATACCTGTGTTGGTTTTACTGTTTATCCATCCTTACTCCTGAATTATTTTACCAAACTCTCATTTAAAAACAAGTTAATCCTATACGTCTTTTTTATTTCGTCAAATGCAGCTAAATCGGTGTTGTACTTGAAATTCTCATCAATAAAGTTACTGAAGCTTGAGTTAGCCGGAAAAGCATTCTTCAGATTTTTGATAGTAAGCGTTTGAACCGGGGAATTAACACCCAAACTGAAATAATAATTCGTCACATTAGTTCTGCCTGTAGGCGGCTTTGAAACAATATGTTTGTAGATAAGAATTTGTTCCCCCGCATTTAGCAAAAAAAGCTCAATCTTCCCTTTAAAACGAAAAAAATCATTCTTACAATTTCTATATCCGAAAATATCTTTCTTCATATATTTTAAGCTACTATCACCTTTCTTGACTGTAATATACTTCTTTGAAAAAAAGTCATTCAGCCTGATTCTTAAATTCTTGTTGTTGCAATTATTGTCAAAAGAAAGATTTCCTTTTACGAAGTCTTCACTGGTTCTGTAAATTCCCCTGACACGTTCTTTTTGAGCAAAAAGGCCAAACGATATTATCAGAAGTACTGCTGTAAATAATAATTTTAATTGCTTAGTGTGCATTTGAGAATTTTAAAATTTCATTCGTTGAATTCTTACTGCATTTAATATTGCCAGCATTGCCACTCCCACATCGGCGAATACAGCTTCCCACATAGTTGCAAGACCACCTGCTCCAAGAATCAGCACAATTAATTTAACACCGAAGGCTAACCCGATATTTTGCCAGACAATTTTTGTGGTTGCTTTACCAATTTGTATTGCAGTAGCAATTTTGGATGGATGGTCAGTTTGTATAATCACATCGGCTGTTTCAATAGCGGCATCACTGCCCAAACCACCCATTGCAATTCCCACGTCACTCAAAGCAAGTACGGGTGCGTCATTAATACCATCACCTACAAATGCCACTACATTCATTTTATCATGTTTAAGGGCTTCTACTTTTTGTACTTTATTTTCAGGCAGCAGGTCGCCATAGGCTTTGTCAATGCCCAAATATTTTGCTACTTTATCTACAACGGCTTGCTTATCCCCGCTAAGCATGGTTGTTTTTACATTCAGCTTGTGCAGGGCATCTACTGCTTGTTTACTATCTTCTTTTATTTCATCTGCAATGGTCAGGTAGCCTGCCAGTTTTCTGTTAATTGCTACAATTACAATCGTATCCACGATTGTCCTTAATCCATCATTCACCGGCACTTTCATCATATCCATTAGCTTTACATTGCCGGCAAGTATCTCTTTACCATTCACATCGCCTTTCAAGCCATGACCACTTATTTCCTCCAGCGCATCAACTTTTAATTTATTAAACCCATTTCCGGCATATTCAACAACAGCTTTTGCAACAGGGTGGGTTGATTTAGCTTCCAGTGCAGCCGCAAGCGGTAACCATTCATCCTGGAGAATGTCATAACTCTCCACCTCCTGCACTTTAAAAACAGCTTTGGTAAGCGTTCCCGTTTTATCCAATACTACCTGGTTTATTTTTGTCATTAAATCAAGATAGTTGGAACCTTTAAATAAAATACCACTATGGGATGCGGCGCCAATACCTCCGAAATAACCTAATGGAATAGAAATTACCAATGCACAGGGGCAACTGATTACTAAGAATATTAATGCCCTGTATAGCCATGTATTGAACACATAGTTCTCAACAAACAACCAAGGAATAAGTGTAATGCCAATAGCAAGAAACACAACAATAGGAGTGTATATTCTTGCAAACTTGCGGATGAATTGTTCTGTTTTTGCTTTTCTGATCGTTGCATCTTGCACAAGCGTTAATATTCTTGCAAGCGAAGAATCATTAAATAGCTTTATTACTTTTAATTCTACCACTTTTTCCTGGTTAATCATTCCTGCCAGCACTGTTTCTCCTTTGGAAAAAGTGGAAGGTTTGCTTTCGCCGGTTAATGCTGAAGTATTAAATGAACTTCCC
>CALLZY010000265.1 GCA_937858715.1 uncultured Chitinophagaceae bacterium
TTCCCCACCTTTCTAAATATGAGGTGTAATTATTGCAGGGCAAACGCATCCAAATCATAGTGAAATAGAACACGGATGCCACAGATTGGATAGATACACACAGATATTATTCGCCCCAGGCGAATAATATGGATTGCTTTTTAATCCGGCATCCGCCGAAGGCGGATTATCCGTGTTCATTCATTATAAGCAAGATAAAATTCCGTGTAAATCCGTTTATTCCGTGGCATCCGTGTCCAAACTCGTCGTATTCAGATGCGTTTGCCCTGGTAATTTTTGCCCTTTTGGATTCATTAATGCCTATATTTGGTAACACCCACCAACATTTAGTAGCATGCCAAAAGTGATTTTTAACAACAAAAGCAGGGCTTTCTTCGATTCTTTGAAAGCAGATGTTGACCACTACTTCCAGGAGAAAAAGATACATAAAACCGGAAATGCAGAACTATACGCTAAAGCTGCTGTTCTGATAATTATAGCTGTTTCAGTTTACCTCAGTCTGCTCTTTTTGCAAATGCCGCCAGTCGTTGCAATATTGCTATGTATTTTTCTTGGTTTTGTTCTGGCTTCAATTGGGTTTAATGTTATGCATGATGCCTGCCATGGCAGCTTTTCAGAAAAGAAATGGGTGAATGAATTTTTCGGGCTTTCATTGAACGCTTTAGGCGGCAATGCCTTTCTCTGGAAATTCAAACATAATATCCTTCATCACAGCTACCCAAACATTGACGGCATGGATGACGATATTGCCAAAAGTCCGTTGATGCGACAGGCCCCTACACAAAAATGGGTGCCTGCACATAAGTTCCAGCATATTTATGTGGTATTAGTTTATGCCCTTGCCTCTTTTGCCTGGGTTTTCATCATGGACTTTAATAAGTACTTCAAACAAAAAGTATATACCAGCGAAATACATAAGATCAACCTGAAAGAACATATCATCTTCTGGACAAGTAAAGTACTGTATCCACTCTTCTACATTCTTATCCCTGTTTACTTTGTTGGCTGGAATGCCTGGATGTGGGGCTTTATCTGTATGCACCTTTCAATGGGGCTTACACTGGCACTAACTTTCCAACTGGCTCATGTGGTGGAAGAAGCAGAATTCCAGGTAGCCGGTTTAGAAACAAAACATATCGAATCAGAGTGGGCGGTTCACCAGGTAAAAAGCACCAGCAATTTTGCTCCAAAAAATATTTTCCTTAACTGGTTTGTTGGCGGCCTAAATTTTCAGATTGAGCACCATCTTTTTCCAAGAATAAGCCATGTACACTACAGGCATATTAGTCCGATAGTAAGAAAGCATTGTGTTGAAAATGGTCTTCCCTATAATCAACACAACACAATGTCTGAAGCTATTGTATCACATTTCAGGCTGATGAAGCATTTCGGCAGCAAACCATAAGTTGCTATCAGCAGTTGGTATATCTTTACTGAAATTCACAGTATGTCATCTTTCTCCGTAAGCGGAAACCTTGTGGATGTTCATCAACAGCAGATTTATCCTGCAACCATCCATATTGAAAATGGAAAAATCCGTTCCATTCAACCCATTACCAAATTACCGGATCAACCATTTAATTACATTCTTCCGGGTTTTGTGGACAGCCATGTTCATATTGAAAGTTCCATGCTGGTTCCTTCTCAATTTGCAAGGCTGGCTGTTGTTCATGGAACGGTAGCAACAGTAAGCGACCCGCATGAAATTGCCAACGTATGCGGGATGGAAGGTGTGGAGTTCATGATTGAAGATGGGAAAACAGTCCCTTTCAAATTCAATTTTGGCGCCCCAAGCTGTGTACCTGCCACTGTATTTGAAACAGCAGGTGCTGAAGTAAATGCAGCGGATATTGATATGCTGATGCAGCGGACTGATATTAAGTACCTGGCCGAGATGATGAACTTTCCCGGTGTGCTGAATGCCGATGAAGAAGTGATGAAGAAAATTGCCTCCGCACATCAAAACGGAAAGCCTGTTGATGGCCATGCGCCGGGACTCAGAGGCGAGACGGCAGAAAAGTATATTTCAGCGGGCATATCAACCGACCACGAATGTTTTACAAAAGAGGAAGCTTATGACAAACTTCAGCTTGGGATGAAAATCCTTATACGGGAAGGAAGCGCCGCCAAAAACTTCGATGCACTGATTGAATTACTGAACGACTGGCCTGAACAGATGATGTTTTGCAGTGACGATAAACACCCTGACAGCTTAGTACTTGGCCATATTAACCAATTATGTGCAAGGGCTGTGGCAAAAGGGATTGATGTATTTAAAGTGTTACAGGCTGCCTGCATTAATCCTGTTGCTCATTATAAATTAGATGTTGGATTACTGAGAGAAGGCGACCCTGCTGATTTTATTGTGGTGAAAGACTTAGAAAACTTCGATGTGCTGGAAACGTATATTGACGGTGGTTTAGCAGCAAAGGATGGTGTGTCGTTAATAAAGAACCAGAAATCAGGAGCCATTAATAATTTTAGTTGTAATAAAAAAGAAGCCAAAGATTTTGAAGTTGAATGGAATGGTGAGAACGAAATCAATGTTATCGAAGCATTAGACGGACAGCTGATTACCAATAAGCTGCTCTGCGAACCAACTGTCCTGAACAAAAAGATTGTCAGCAGTACTGAAAAGGATGTTCTGAAAATTGTTGTGGTAAACCGCTATAAGGATGCGCCGGTTGCAAAAGCATTTATCAAAAACTTTGGTTTGAAAAAAGGCGCTATTGCTTCATCGGTGGCACACGACAGTCACAACATTGTGGCCGTTGGCGTTGATGATGAAAGCATTTGCCTTGCCGTAAATAAGATAATTGAGAAGGAAGGCGGCGTAAGTGCGGCTGTTTATTACAAACCGGAAG
Source organism: uncultured Chitinophagaceae bacterium (assembly GCA_937858715.1). Classification (GTDB taxonomy): domain Bacteria; phylum Bacteroidota; class Bacteroidia; order Chitinophagales; family Chitinophagaceae; genus JJ008. The sequence continues at coordinate 2,865 of CALLZY010000265.1, forward strand.
ATGGCAATGAAATAAGCGAAGAAGTTGGTATTGTCGCACTGCCTGTGGCCGGACTAATGAGTAATGAGGATGGTTATAAGGTGGCGGCGGCCTATACTAAAATTGATGAAATGGCAAAAGAAATGGGATGCACACTTGCTTCGCCGTTTATGACACTATCCTTTATGGCATTATTAGTAATACCACATCTGAAACTCAGCGACCTTGGTCTTTTTGACGGCGATACATTTGAATTCATACATTAATCTGCCCTGAATGAATATTACAGAAAGTCCTTTTACCATTACTATTTCCGGAATTATCGCAGTTGCTATATTGTCAATATTTGGGGCGATATTGTCCAGGCTCTTAAAGTTTAATTACTCTGTTTTCTCCCTGCTTTCACTTGGTGTTTATATTGGTGTGGCATGGCTGGTGGCACAAAAAACGGGGCTGACGGGTGCATTATCTTCTTCAATAGCAGTTGGTATTTTCGATGCCATTATCGGCTGGGAGCTTTGCCGGTTATTCAAAGCTAATCTTGGTGAGATGCAGGACGAACTGGAAAAAATATCGGTACATACGAGGGCTACGGGAATGATTCTCTTCTCTGCGCTTTTTGGATTGATCGGGTATTGGCTTGCGTAACGACACAATAAGAACTACATAAACAGGACATACAAATATTAAAAGGGCTGCCGTATGGCAGCCCTTTGTGTTTGAATAATTGTGATTAGAGCCCTATCGGGGCAATAAAGTTAACTCAATATCCAATGTGGTTGTTTTGCCCAGTTTTACCTGTACTGCTGTTACTGTTTTTTCTTCGTAACCTTCTGCATTAATTGTAACAGTGTAATAACCGGGGTCTGTAACGGGTAAGGCAAATAAGCCCAACGCATTGGCAGTGGCTGTAAGATTTTTTTCCACTACAAGAATAACTGCGCCAGCAACTGTGATATCCGAACCGGCTTGTTTAACTGAGCCTACGAGTTGTGTGGATGAACTTCCGGGGTCAACGATTACCCTGTTGTTTTTGTAATTGTTGTAGAAATTCATGTTTGTTTCCTTGAACTGTAACGCCAGCTTATCCATGCGGTATTTAAGTATTGCATCGGCATCCTTCATGTATGAAGAAATGGCGGCGCTTTGTGCTGCACGGTTGCTGACAGCGTTGCGGGGTTCGGGAACGGCATTTTCGTAGTCTTCGATCTGATCGATAAAATCATCGAGTTTAGCCTGTGTGATACCATAATCGGCGAGGGCGGCAAGATTGGCTGTGCCAGCCCCTACAATGTTGCGGCAGGTGCCGGCGAGCAACTCATCCCGCTGATACTGGAGTGTGGATAAGGGATAATTGACCTGCTGCTTCAGCTCTGCATTGTTAATTGTAACTGCGTAGGCAAAGATGGATGATGCAATTGATGCAGCCGTGATACAAAGCGCTTCTTTAAGATTGGCTTTGTCTTCAGTAATGCCTGAGATAGGATTTGTCTCAACCTGTGAGGCATTGCGGATGGATGCCACGACATTGTCGAAATCGGTTACTGCTGATTGAAAGGCGAGGACTGATGCTGTTACTGAGGCATTGCCGGTGCAGTAAGTGCTTACTGCATTGTACATAGAAAGCTTAGCTTCCTGTCTGCTAGTCATGTGATAATGTTTAATGGTTAATTTAAAAAAATGACAGGCAAATATATCAATCCATATTTCCTGAGCAATACCACAAAAGTAGTATTGGGCGATGCGGGAGGATATTGGTAACAGCCCGGCTGAATGAAACGGTGCGGCGTTGTGTGGTGGTGTTATTGGGGATGAAGTAGAGATAAACAAAGGATGTGAAAATGAGGAACCGGCTATTGAAATTACCGTTTGCGGAAGATGCCAGGTTCGTCCGGGCACCGGAGTTGCCGACCCGGACACTGCAAGCATCGACCCGGACGCTGAAAGTATCGACCCGGACACTGCAAGCATCGACCCGGACGCTGCAAGCATCGACCCGGACGCTGCAAGTATCGACCCGGACGCTGCAAGCATCGACCCGGAGACTGCAAGCATCGACCCGGAGACTGCAAGCATTGACCCGGACGCTGTAAGCATCGACCCGGACGCTGCAAGTATCGACCCGGTTGGTTGAAAATGAGGTAGTTAGATGAAAAATGGGGGTTTTGGGGGAAAATGGGTTTAACCACAGATGCCACAGATTGAGGCAAGAGGAAAGGCAGGGGCTTTGAAAAGGCGGAGAATTTTCTAAACGGTTGTGCTGTTGGTCTCCTGGCTACCCGCCTGGCTATACGCAAGACCAACAGCGGCGTAAATGGCATTTTTTTTAAATACTTTCAGATAATATCATAAATTTATGTGTTGTAGGCAACCTTATCGGGACACACCCTACCTTTACTTCAGCATTTTAAACTTTTATACATGAAAAGGACTTTTATTTTTATCAGCATAATGTTTGTGACTTTATGCCTTGTTATGTCTTGTACGAAAAATAACGACAATTCAAACAACAACAATAATAACAATAATAATAGTGGGCAATGGGTGCAGACGGCTGGACCACAACGGGGAATTGCAGTAACAGAATTAGCATTCATCAGCAGCAATACATTTGCTGCGACAGAGAAAGGAGTTTATCTATCTGCTAATAATGGTACAAGTTGGACACTTGCAAATACTGGATTACCTACAAATTTGGGTACAGCAAGCTCTTTAGCAGTTATCGGAACAAATATTTTTGCAGGATTTGCGGGAACTGGTGGAGGTGTGTTTTTATCTACAAACAATGGAACAAGTTGGAGTGCTGTAAATACAGGCTTGTCCAACATTAATGTTTATTCCCTCACAGTTAGCGGAACATATCTGTATGCAGGAACAACAGCGGGAAGCGTTTTTATCTCAACTAATAATGGTAGTAGCTGGACTGAAATTCATATCACTTCTTCAAACGCCAAAGTTTATGCATTAGCTGTAAATGGAACTACAATTTATGCAGGTACGGACAATGGCATGTATATATCAACGAATAATGGTGCAAATTGGACATTAAATAATTCGGGCTTACCATTAAGTGGTAATACCATATATTCTTTAGCTATAAGTGGCACAAATATTTTCGCTGGCACAGGATGGGGAGTGTATCTATCAACAAATAACGGAGCAAGTTGGGTAGCAAAAAACACCGGGCTAACAAATACATCAGGAATTTACTCACTTGTAATTAATGGTAGTAATATTTATGCAGCAACAAACGGCGGCGGCGTATGCGTATCAACGAACAATGCAGCAAGTTGGACTGCAATTAATACTGGAATAATTAATGCGTATGTATATGCAATTGGCGTTAACGGAAGCAATCTTTTTGCAGGCACTGGAGGTGGAATTTTCCGTTCTACCAATAGTGGTACAAGTTGGAACACAGTTGATATTGATTTAAAAATTACTTCAATCAAATGTTTAGCAGTAAGCGGTTCAAGTATTTTTGCTGGCTCATATTATGACGGCATTTTTTTAACCAATGACAATGGTACAAGCTGGTCAAGAATCAATAATGGTTTAGCAACGATTTTTGGTGGTTGGGCATTAGCTGTAAGCGGAACAAACATTTTTGCTGGCTCTTATGCAGGTGTGTATAAATCTACAAATAATGGAGCAAGTTGGACACAAGTAAATAGTGGTTTAACCAATACTTCTGTTGTATCATTATTTGTAAATGGTACTGATATTTATGCAGCCACAGATGGCGGAGGTATTTTTAAATCTACAAATAATGGAACAAATTGGATTGCCGTAAATAGTGGATTAACTTATCCATCAGTTTTATCATTAACAGGAAGTGGCTCAAATATTTTTGCTGGAACTAATGGAGGGGTATTTCGTTCAACAAATAATGGGGCAAGTTGGAATCAAGCAAACATAGGTTTGGGGGGTACAATTGTATTGTCAATATTTACTAATGGAACAAATTTACTGGCTGGCTTACAAAACGGTATTAATTTATCAACAGACAATGCAACAACATGGGCAAGTGTTAATAGTGGTGGGTTAACAATTAGCACTTCTGTTTATTCATTTGTACTTAAAGGAACGGAAATTTATTCTGGTACAAGCGGCGGTGTCTTTTCATCAACAAATAATGGACAAACCTGGACAAACAAAGGCTTAACATCACAAGTTGTTACAGCTTTAGTTGTAAATGGAACTAATATTCTTGCTGGAACTCAAGACAATGGTGTTTGGCTTCTAAAACCATAAATTCTAAAAAGTAAAATCGTAAGAAATGAATTACACAATAGGGATATACAAACCAAATTCTGATTTGCCTGTAATTGTAACTTTTGACACATTATTTCCTTTAATCACAAACTCGTTTGACAACTTTGTTGAAATCGTTTCCTACGTTAATGTAAAAGAAATAATATACAAGGCAGTCAAGACAACAATTCATGAAAATGAAAAAATGTATGAGCAAATATTACAACCGAAGAATGGCTTTAATGGAGACGAATTACTTTTAAAAGGATTCTTAACGCAAGGAGACTTAATCACTATTGAAATGGTGACACAAAGTGACAAAACACCAAAACAAATAAAAATCCCAATTCTACCAAGAACCAATAGTGATTATATAAAAATTGGGAAGCGACACTATCAATGCTGGGAGTTAATCCATTCAATAGACAAAATTCAAGTTGTAGTTGGTGATAGTTATGCAGAAGATAAATAGGGGACAAAGAGAAAGGCTGCCTACAACAGGCGGTTTGGCAATATGGCGGGGCGACGAATATATTCTCAGCTTTTTGTTCGCTATTCGGCTTCAGTTCCAGCCGACGAATAACACCGAGCAATAGAATAAACAATGAACGTTTATTTATAAATTTAGCTGCGGTTACGGGCTGACGATTTTCAAATACCGCCACATCGCCAAGCCGTGGCCGTTGGCGGCAAGTTTATTTGACACCCTGCAACGAATTGAAAATTTAAATTGTCATCTCTAAAAAGATGTTATGAAACAATATCTCATTATTATTTTATTAACTGTTTTTGGAGTTAGCTCTTGTAAAAAGTCAGACACAACTTCAAGTTCTACATTTAATGAAAACCTAAAAATAAGAGTGTCAGAAAGTGTTGACAGCACGAACAGAAGTTTATTTCTAAACTGTTATACTGAAAAAATATTTGGGTGTTCAAATTATGGCATTCAATCAACTTATGTGTTGTCAGAAAACAAAATAACGATTAATTTTATTCAAATAATTGTTCCAAATATTTGCTTGACTTCTTTAGGTCCGGCATCCACATTAATTAAACTTAAAGGGCTTACAAATAAGATTTACGAAATCGAATTGAATTTTGGTGAAAATAAAATTACAGGGCAGCTTAATGTTTCTGCAAGCAGCTTTAAAGCAACACTGCCAACTCAGACAAAAGTACAATTTGTAAATCCGGAACTTGGCAGAATACCGAATAATACAATTTATGGGACAGTTCATTATCATGTAACATCAACTGCTTCTACGGTTCAAAATTTTATTGACTCTTTACAATTTTATGGTGCGACAGCCACTTTATATCCACAGGGGGATTATGGAAATTTTCAAATTGAATCTAACGGACAAATAAAACAAAATCAAGACTTGGGATATTATTTTACACGGTATTATATTTTTAATTATTCAAACAATTCAGGGCAATTAAAAAATTTGGTTAGACGGTTCGGGATAAATTATCCAAACGATTTACTAATAACTTTGAACACAACAAAAGGAGAAACATTTTACAGTTGGGTACCTTAGAAAAACCTGCCACCAACATGAACTCTGCAAAAAACCAAACAAAAAGCCAACTTTTTTATGGTTTAGCTGAACAGTAATCAGACTGGTACAGGCTGTTGTTTTTTACCACTGCAAATAAAAATCATTTTCACCGGCATATCCGGTCGTAGTAAGAATGAGTGCATCAGCAACATGAATTCTATTTGTAAGCTGCGGATATGCTTTACTAATGACACTCATTAGACAAGACACCTGTCGCAGCAATAAATTCATTTGTTGGTCTCTTTGCCCTGCACAAGGCCGGCACGCAAGACAGAATTTATCTGCCGCAGGCACTCCAGTTTTCGAGGGCTAAATAAATTGTCCCGTTTTGGGAACTTTCTCTATCTTTGACAAAAATTAAGGGTTGAGAATTATTGCAAAGAAAATTTTGAGAGAATTCTGGGAGCTACATCCTGACAGTGAGCAACAATTAAAGGCCTGGT
>CALLZY010000266.1 GCA_937858715.1 uncultured Chitinophagaceae bacterium
CCTAACAGATCTAACATCATTTTTTAACCACTTACACACTTTTTTGGATAATACCAAGGGGTTGTTTTTTAACCGCAAAGGGCACAAAGTGTTTCGCAAAGGACGCAAAGGGGTGTTGAAGGGGATAAACGGGTTGCTTATGTATGGGGCTGGTAGGACACTGTGGAAGGCTGAACCGTTGTTGTGGTTTTTGGAAAGCTGTAAATTTGGTGATGGGTTGGTGAGAAGTGTTGGAGGATGAATTGCCGGTGTACTTGCCGGGCACATGGCTTTGTGAAGGAGACGCCGGGTGGAAAAAATGGAAAAAATTCTATTTTGAAGGAAGATACTATAATCCTTTAACCCAAGAGTCGTATAATCAACTTAGAAATGCTTTAAAAAATCAAAACAGTTTAGATTATATATTGGGAAGATATCCACTACCTACATCTGGAGTCGTTATTACAAGCCTGAATATTAAAAAACAATTTTTATATGATAAAAATACTATTTCTTTCTGTTGCTTTATTGATTGAAAACCCGAGGAAATTTTATTCAATTGAAAAGAAAATATCATTCTTAACTGTAACAACCAAGGAGTGGAAACTCAAATTATTTGATTTGGGAACTTTTTTGATTGACTATAGTTATTCGAACAGTAGAAAAAATATTAAATACAAGCAAATTTGGTCTGGTCATTGGACAAAATCTTTTGATACCCTTAAATTTGAGGTGGAGCAAGGGGTTAATGAGCCGTTTAAAAAAGTAAAATTCATTGAATCAAATTACACCCTTAAAAAAGTTGATGATAATGAGTTCTTTCCAGAAGAAATGAAATATGATTTAAGAACAAACTTAAAAACAGAATCAAATATCAGACAACAATGATTACAAGGCTTAGAATTTGTATAAATACATTAACTCTGCTCTGTATATTCTTTTCGCCCAGGGGGCTCCCGTGCTGCGGAGTTGTGCCAGGCATGGATGATGAGTCCGCTGCACACAAGGCTGGTTAGTGAGGCCTGGCCGAGAAGGGAAATAAAACATCTTACTTTTTTAGTAAACTAAAAGACCTCATTGAGCAATTAACATCTTCAACATTTTTTGATTCAATAAAAAACTCAAAAAGTATTGTGTCTCTTAATGCCACTATTTGCCCCAGCGTTTTTACATTTTCTCTTTTCCTAAATGCTTTCCTCGTTACCACACTCCATCCTTCAGAAATAAAATCATCTTGGCTGATTATTACATCAGTTGTTTTCTCATTACTATAAGCCCATTTTTGAAATCTCTCTTTAAGCGATTGAATGTCCTTTCTCATGGGCATATTCTTAATATTTGAAACCGATAAAAATGCAAAGCCACTACTATCTTTAGAGGCAACGACTCGCCAATAAAAACATGGATCAGAGGGAGACCAAATAGTAGTATCGACAATCTTCCATACTCTTGGTAAGGAAATTGACAGTTTCTCTTTCGAATAAAAATCAATTTTTACAAAGTCAGGATTGTTACATTCTCTACTTCTTTGTGAATCGTTATTGACGCATCCCAAAGCGATAATTGCTAATATTATCATTTTTTTCATTCTGATTCAATATTAGTTGTGTTCTTAAAAAAAATCGAAAATAATAGCTTTAGTTACGACATTTTTCCGCCTCAGCATCTCCCGAGCTTCTGACTTGTGCCAGGCAGGGACACCGGGTTTTATGATTTCTTACCTGGAATGAAGTTCCTAAACTTTCTCAATCGAAGCAAGTTTGTCTTCTGGTCAGACCAAAGAAAAACCCCGGCACTGGGCCGGGGTTAAGATTTATTCTATTTATGTTCGCCTATGCAATCGTAACATCCTTGTCTAAATATACATCCTGTATGGCATTCAGTATTTCCACACCTTCAGCCATTGGTCTTTGAAAGGCTTTACGTCCGCTGATAAGGCCCATACCACCTGCCCGTTTGTTCACCACAGCAGTCATTACCGCTTCTGCCATATCGCCTGCGCCTGATGATGCACCACCACTGTTAATTAAACCGGCACGGCCCATATAACAGTTGGCCACCTGGTAGCGGCACAGGTCAATGGGGTGTTCGGAAGTGAGGTTTTCATAAATGCGTTTGTCGTTTTTGCCGTAGGCAGATTCTTTGGTGTTCAACGCCAGGTAACCGCCGTTGTTCTCAGGCAATTTTTGTTTGATAATGTCTGCTTCGATGGTTACACCAAGGTGGTTGGCCTGCCCGGTAAGGTCGGCAGACACATGGTAATCTTTCTCTTTGGTTTTAAATGCCGGGTTGCGCAGGTAGCACCACAGGATGGTTGCCATACCCAGTTCATGTGCCATTTCAAAAGCTTTACTTACTTCCTGGATCTGGCGGGTGGCTTCATCACTACCGAAATAGATAGTGGCACCCACCGCAGCAGCACCCAGGTTCCAGCTCTGCTTGATGGAAGCAAACATCACCTGGTCGAACTTATTGGGATAAGTGAGAAACTCGTTGTGGTTCACCTTTACAATGAAAGGAATCTTATGTGCATACTTGCGGGCAAGAAAACCCAGACCGCCATAAGTAGTGGCAACGGCATTGCAACCGCCTTCGATAGCAAGCTTTACAATATTCTCCGGATCGAAATAGATCGGGTTTTTGGCAAAAGAGGCTCCGCCGCTGTGTTCGATACCCTGGTCAACCGGCAGAATGGAGAGATAGCCGGTATTAGCCAAACGGCCTTTGCCATACATGGCCTGAAGGTTTCTTAGAACCTGCGGATTACGGTCGCTGGCGGCAAAAATGCGGTCAACGAAATCGGGTCCGGGAAGGTGTAACTGTTCTTTGGAAATTGTTTTGGATTCATGACTGAGCAAATACTCGGCTTTGTCGCCCAGAAGCTCTGCGGTTTTTTTCACTGGCATAATAATCGAAATTTTATAAGTTAATAGAGCTTAGTTAAAAACTAAGGGCTAAAGGTAATATGCTTTTGCAGTAGGAGAACCTGACAGATGTCAGCCCGGCTATTGCCAAAAATCAAAAAAAGCTGCACTAAGGCAGCTTTTTCTGTATTTGTATTTGGTGTAAACAATTAAGCGTTCCTGTTGATACAGTTAAGGTCTTCGAAGGCAACTTCGAGACGCTTAACGAAAGAGTCTTCGCCTTTGCGTAACCATGCCCTTGGATCGTAGAACTTCTTGTTAGGCTTGTCTTCTCCTTCAGGATTGCCAAGCTGGCCCTGCAGGTAAGCTTCGTTCTTTTTGTAGTAGTTAAGCACACCTTCCCAGAAAGCCCACTGCATGTCGGTATCAATATTCATTTTGATAGCGCCGTAGCCGATAGCTTCCCTTATCTGATGCTGAGGAGAACCACTGCCACCGTGGAATACGAAGTACACCGGTTTAGGACCAGTGCCAAATTTTTTCTGAATGTACTCCTGGCTGTTGTTAAGGATAACAGGGCGGAGTTCCACATTGCCTGGTTTATACACACCGTGCACATTACCAAATGCAGCAGCAACTGTAAAGAGTTCGCCAACCTTGCTCAGTTCTTCATAAGCATAAGCCACATCTTCAGGCTGGGTATAGAGCCTTGAGTTGTCAACGCCGGTATTGTCCACACCGTCTTCCTCACCACCGGTAACACCGAGTTCGATTTCGATACTCATGCCCAGGGGTTTCATTCTTTTAAAGAACTCAACAGAAGTGGCAACGTTTTCTGCGATTGGTTCTTCGCTCAGGTCGAGCATATGTGAACTGAAAAGGGGTTGTCCTTTTTCTTTATAGAATTTTTCACCTGCATCAAGCAAACCACTTATCCAGGGCAGCCATTTTTTTGCAGCATGGTCGGTATGGATAACAACCGGCACACCGTAGTATTTGGCCACTTCGTGGATGTGCAAAGCGCCGGAGATACCACCAATGATGTTGGCTTCCATATTCGGGTTAGGCATTCCTTTGCCGGCTATAAACTGTGCGCCACCGTTTGAAAACTGGATGATTACAGGAGAGTTAACCTTGGCAGCCGTTTCTAAAGTGGCATTGATTGAATCATGACCTACGGTGTTAACGGCAGGTAAGGCGAAATTGTTTTCAATAGCATCGTTGTAAAGTGCTTTCAGTTCATCACCAAAGAGCACACCAGCCCTGTACTTTTTCATTTTGAAGTTTTTAAAAAGTGATTAAATGCTTTTCAGCAGGCAAGTTTCGTTAGCGGCGGCGAAGATATAAGATTCCTGAAATTAGGGGAACTGAGATTTGTCAATAACAGGGCAAACGCATCTAAATACGACGAATTTGGACACGGATGGCACGGATTGGATAGATCTACACGGAATTTTATGGTTTAGACAAATGATAATACCAGATTTTATGTGGTTAATTATGGATGAACACGGATAATCCGCCTTCGGCGGATGCCGGATGACAAAACCAATCCAACCCGATAGCTATCGGGTTATTCGCCCCAGGCGAATAATATCCGTATGTTCTGTCTCACAATATTTATTTAGGTGCGTTTGCCCTGTTGTTAATAGTTTCAGCGCTTCCTTTTGCCTACATTCCGCTTTACCAGTTTCAAATTGCTGCGGAGTGTCTGGTTCATATGCGTTTTTACCACATCGCCCATGGATTTGCATTTGTCGTAGGCTGTTGTCTGCATGTATTCGTTCAGCTCTTTTTTCAGTTGCTCCACTTTTGCCACAGGGGCGATAGTGTCTAAGTGCATGTTATCCAGCAGGTCTTTAATACGATAACGGGCTGTGGCCAGCCTGAAGGTAATCAATGTCCGCTCTTCGGCCTGGTATTGGAGAATTGACTCTTTATTAAGGAGCCGCAGTGCAAGATCGACAAAGGGGAAGTTTTCTTTAAAAAATTGCGGCAGGTAGAGGTTTTTCCGGCCTTCGTATGATTGCTGGTCAAAATCGATGCTGCGGACACGGTATTGATAATCTTCAATATCGGGGGTGATGTTGATAATAAAATTGTAGCTGCGCATGTCGCCCAGCAGGCGGACGAAACAGCGTTCATTGAACTTGACAAACTCTTTTGCAAGCCTGATTTGGTTGGTTTCAGGTGCGTTGAGCATTTGTGCGGCAAAAATATCGCCGGGTATGCCGGGAATATGCTCTTCCACTAATGTGTTCTGATCGGTAAAGAATGTAACCCGGTTAGGGGAGAGGATATGCTCCAGTTCCAGGCCGTAGATGCGGGAGGCATCGGCAATCTTAATATAATAATGGTCGTAGTTGTCGTTGAACTTGTTTACGATACGGATGCGGAAAGGGTGGGAGTTGCCAAAGGTGCAGTAGTCAACCCTGGCCACATCGAGGTGGCTGATGAAACTGAAGTCGCCTTCGGTTTTGAGGATGGCATAAATTTTTACAAGGCCATCACGAAGATATTCCCAGTCACGGCTGTCGTACGATACTTTTTCCCAGGCAGTGAAATGGCCGTTCTTGTCTTTCAGCGGAACAGACCATGTATAATGCAGCAGGTTGCTGTAGCTAACGGGCAGGTGAACTTCACGACCATGTGACTTGAGGTAAACCCTCAATCCGTCGCTGACAGGATACATGGGCTTCTTTCTCGAAGGTTTGTCACCTTCGTTTTTTTCTCTGTCGTTATAGTTTTCGGTGAATTTCACGGGGCGGAAGTTAGTAAAAAATGCTGTTGACTTCTTTAATAATGGCCGGAGAAGGTTATCCTTCGAGTTCCATTATTTTTTCAAATATTTTTTCATATTCAGTATTTGCCTGTGCCAGTTTTTCCGTAACCGCTTTGTACTCTTTCTCCGTATTCAGAAATTTATCTTTATCGCTGTAAGTGGCCGGGTCGGCAAGCAAAGCTTCTTTTTTTGTTTTTTCTTCAGAAAGAACGGCAATATTCTGCTCCAGTTGCTGAAATTGCTTCTGCAGTTTTTGCATTTCTTTCTTTTGTTCTTTAGCCCCTCTGCCCGCCGAAATGGGGTTCTGGTTTCCTTCGGTTTTGATTTGTTCTTTTTTCTGCTCGGGCTTTGCAGTTGGCTGGGGTTCAACTGGTATGTTTTCCTGCACTTTTGAAGCTGCAATTTCAGCCTTTGCCATTCGTTCCTTCCAGGCTACCCATTCCTCATAGCCACCTTTAAACTCCTTTATTTCCTGGTCAACTATTTCCCAGATTTTGTTGGCTGTTTTAGCAACAAAGTACCGGTCGTGACTCACAAGAATCATTGTTCCTTCATATTTATTGAGGGCTTCAATCAGCAGGTCGCAACTATGCATATCGAGGTGGTTGGTAGGCTCGTCAAGCATCAGGAAATTGGCCTTGCTTACGATAACCTTTGCCAACGCCACCCTGGCTTTTTCACCGCCGCTCAGGATTTTTATTTTCTTATCGGCATCATCGCCGCTGAAAAGGAAGCATCCAAGAAGAGAACGCAGTTCCAGTTCCGTCATCTGGCTGCCACATCCTTTCATTTCATCAATAACGGTATTGTTTATATCGAGGGCTTCCAACTGGTGCTGGGCATAAAAACTCTCATCCACATTATGGCCCCATTTCCTTTCACCCGTCATGGGTTCTGTTCCGGCAATCATGCGCAACAGGGTGGATTTGCCCTTACCATTTGCCCCTATAAGTGCAATTTTATCACCCCTTTCAATTTCAGCAGTCCCGTTTTTAATAATGACATTGTCCCCAAATGCTTTTCCGGCATGTTTCAATTCAACCAGCACTTTGCCCGGCGTTTTATCAACCCTGAAATTGATCCGCATATTGGGACGGATCATTTCCGCATCTTCAATCCGCTCCAGTTTATCTAATTTCTTCATCAGGCTTTGTGCCATGGCAGCTTTGCTGGCTTTTGCCCTGAACCGTTCAATCAGCCTTTCATTCTGGCGTATATAATCCTGCTGGTTTTCATAAGCCTTCTGCTGCATCTCAATGCGGATGGCTTTCTCCTTTTCGTAATAATCGTAATTGCCTGTATAGATATGTATTTGCTGCTGGTACACTTCTACAATTTTTGTCACCATCCGGTTCAGGAAGTATTTGTCGTGACTTACGATAACCACCGACCCCTGGTAATGCTGCAAATATTTTTCCAGCCATTCTATTGAAGGGAGATCGAGGTGGTTGGTAGGTTCATCAAGCAAAAGCAGGTCGGGCTGCTGCAGAATCATTTTTGCCAGCAGCACCCGCATCCGCCAGCCGCCGCTAAATTCCTTATAAGGCCTTTTTAAATCTGAATTGGAAAATCCAAGTCCCTGCAAAACTTCCTCTGTGCGGTGATGAATGTTATAACCTCCAAGAGTTTCCAGTTCATGCAGTTTATCGCTGTATTCATGAAGTATTTTCTCATCACCGGTTTTCTCCAGCTCCTTTCCTAATTCTTCAATTTCTTTCTCAAGTTGTAAAACCTTTTCAAAAGCCGATAGAGCCACTTCGAGAATGGAGTCATTGGTATCAAAGCTCAGCAAATCCTGGTGCAGATAGCCAATAGAGGTGCTGCGGCTTCTTTCCACAGTTCCATTTGATGGCTGATATTCGCCAACGAGCAGTTTTAGTAAAGTGGATTTACCCGTTCCATTGTAACCAATAAGGCCAATTCTTTCTCCGGGCTGTATATGCCAGGTGGCATCTTCCACGATTACTCTTGCGCCAAATTCGAATGTTATATTTTGAAGTCCTGCCAGCATAGTTGTGAATAGTTATCAGCTATTTTTTAACAATTCGCAAAAATAAAGCTTTCACCCATCCGGAAAGGGACATTTATCTTTGCACGGCATTCACAAAACTCAAATTTCTATGGATTTTAAACAAATTCTGACATTGCTCGGTATAGTGCTTCCAGCATTGATTTTATTATTGGGTATTACACGACTATTTGTGAAGAATACAAAATGGATAGGTGGCCTGACCATGTTCTTTGCTTTTATTCTTTTACTTATTGGAGTTGCCCGTTATTTATTCCTTCCCTCCGGCGGTGGTTCGTCAGATAGCGGCCCCAAACCTGTTCCCATTGCGGTGAGCAAACACAGTGATGTTTTTAACAGGTCAATGGAGGATGTTCTGTCTTCCTATATTAATCTTTCAAATGCTTTTGCAGGAAACGATACATCAGCTATTGCCAAAGCCGGCAGTCAGTTCAAAAATTCTCTTGATAGTTTTAAAGTTGAAGAACTGAAAGCAGATACACTTATTTATCAAACTGCACTTCAGCCTTTTGAAAATGTGAAATCTGAGACTGCTTCTGTTATTTCTGACCCCTCTATAAATGAGAAAAGAGGCTCTTTTAATATTCTGTCGAATGAGCTTTTCTCATTATTAAGCACAATTCGCTACGATCTTGCCAAATTGTACTGGCATGAATGTGAGAAAGCTTTTGGTGAAGGTAATCCCGGAAACTGGCTCAGTAAAAATGAAGAGGAAAAAACTAATCCTTATGGAATAGAAGATTGTATTGAAGTTAAAACCACCATTGATTTTGTGCCTGTTGCAGACACCACCAAACCGGCAGATACAACTAAAGCAAGATAATACTGTTATACTGGTATGAGCAGGTATGTTGTTGCACTGGTCTTCTTTGTGACCGGAATACAGGTTTCAGGTCAGAATTCTCTCTCACCAAACAAAGGGAACAGGTATTCTATAAACGGTTATGTAAAAGACAGTTTAACGGGTGAGACAATCATAGGTGCAACAGTGGCGGTGAAAGGACAGCTAACGGGTGTGCAAAGCAACCAGTACGGATTCTATTCATTAACACTTGATGAAGGAGTTTACTCTATAACAGTTTCTCACATTTCCTATGAAGGGAAATCGGCAGAAATCAGCCTGCATTCTAACCAGTCATACAATTTTGAGGTTATTCCAAAATCCAGTTCAATAGAAGAAGTGGTTGTTTATACCAAGCGCCGGGATGGAAATGTAAAGAATGCCCAAATGGGGAAGATGGATTTATCCATGAACCAGATACGGAGTATTCCAGCATTTATGGGCGAAGTTGATCCTATGAAAGCAATTCAATTATTGCCAGGTGTACGCAACGCAGGTGAAGGCAATGCCGGCTTTTATGTACGTGGCGGCGGCCCCGACCAAAACCTGATTATGCTGGATGATGCAGTCGTATATAACACCGGCCACCTTTTTGGATTTTTCTCTGTTTTTAATGGAGATGCCATTAAAAATGTTTCTTTAATTAAAGGAGGGATGCCGGCGCAGTATGGTGGCCGTCTTTCCTCAGTCGTAGATGTTACGATGAAAGACGGAAACATGAACAAGTTCCAAACGGAAGGAGGTATCGGACTGATAGCTTCGAGGTTTTCAGTACAAGGGCCATTGAAAAAAAATAAAGCATCATTTATCCTTTCTGCCCGCCGGACTTATATAGATGCCCTGACTAAGCCTTTCATCAGCAAAAGCAGTGAGTTTTATGGCTCAGGTTATTATTTCTATGATGTAAATGCAAAAATCAATTATCGGTTTTCGGATAAAGACCGTTTATACCTGAGTGGTTATTTTGGCCGTGATGTATTTGATTTCAATAACTCGAAACGTTCATTCTCTACCCAGGTGCCATGGGGTAATGCTACTGGAACCTTAAGATGGAACCATGTTTTTAACAGGCGGTTGTTTGCAAACACTACTTTTTTGTATAATGATTACAAGTTCGATTTTAAAGCACAGCAGGAGAATTTTAAAATTGGCCTGTCATCGGGCATCAGGGATTTATCATTGAAAACAGACTTAGATTATTATCCTTTGCCCAATCATAAACTTAAGTTTGGAGGATTGCTGACTTACCACAAGTTTATTCCGAATGTATTAAGCGGAAGCCAGGATTCAGTAGTGTTTGAACCTAATAATGAAAATCAAAAGTATGCCATGGAAGCTGCTTTGTATGTTCAGGATGACTGGGAAATTGGCAGCAAGTGGAAACTGAATTATGGCTTGAGATGGAGTTCATTTGCACAAATCGGGCCTTACACCCTTTACAAAAGGGGGCCAAACAGGGAAAAATTAGACAGCACAGTTTTCAAAAGATTTGAGCAGGTAAAAACATATGGCGGACTGGAACCAAGACTCACTATACGCTATGCAATAGATGAAGCCACTTCGGTTAAAGCGGCTATAACCAGGAATCTGCAATACATTCACCTTGTTACAAATGCCGGAACCACCTTGCCCACTGATTTGTGGATACCGAGTACTTATATCGTTAAACCGCAGATTAGCTGGCTTTATTCAGCGGGATTGTTTAAAAATTTTAAAGACAACAGTTTTGAAACTTCGCTGGAACTATACTATAAAGACATGCAGAACCAGGTGGAATATAAAGAGGGTTATACACCTTCATTAAACGACCCGGAAGATGAATTTGTGTTTGGCAGAGGGTGGAGCTATGGTGCTGAGATTTTGATAAATAAAACAAGGGGAAGACTGACCGGGTGGGTAGGCTATACTTTGTCGTGGACATGGAGAAAATTTGCTGAACTTAATGAGGGAGAAAAATACCCTGTACGTTACGACAGACGGCATGATTTGTCAGTAGTTTCAAATTATGAAGTGAACAAGAAATGGAAACTGGGTGCTGTATTTATTTATGGAACAGGGAATGCGATAACGCTTCCAGAACGGTTTTATTTGGTTAGCGGTGTACTTACACAAGAATACAGTAAGTTGAACCAGTACCGGATGAATGCATATCACCGTCTTGACTTTTCCGCCACATACACACCCCAACCCAGGAAGAAAAGAAAGTTCAGCAATAATTGGGTGTTTAGTATTTACAATGTGTACAGCAGGATGAACCCTTACTTCATTTATTTTGACCAAACAGGTAACCTTGCTAATGGTGATTTAAAAGTTGAAGCAAGACAGGTTTCTCTTTTCCCGATCCTGCCTGCCGTAACCTGGAATTTTAAGTTTTGACAATTCTGAGAATCATTTTGGCTTCTCATATATAAACCTGACCATTGCATTTTTCTGCTCGTCTGATGTCAGGTAGAGCTGGTAACGTTTCTCGCCGGCATTTACAATCATTAATGCAGTGTTAGGCGGAATTGATCCCAGGTTTTCGCCAACCATGATGACTTCCTGCTCAGTACGTTTAAGGTCAATCCTTACAGTCATTGAAACAGGCTGACCGGTCAAACGCTTATTACTGACAACCGGCATATTGTTGGCATATACAGAAATGGTGTCTCCGTCAATCTGGCCATTGTCATAAAAATCGATTCGGATTGTTCCGGTGTCAACCTTTATTTCTTTTACCAGCTCAGCTTTTCTCTTTGTTAGGGTTGCTGGCAATTTTAGCTCTGGTTTAAAAGTGGAACGTTCAAAACGCTGCAGCACTACGGTTCCCGGCTCACAGATTGTTTTATTATCGGTGGCCTTTCCTGTCCATGTGCCGCGGAGTTGTTCTTCTGTCACTACGTTTCCGCCCCCTTTGTGATAAGTAAGTTTAAAAGTCTTTACACAAGGCACACAATCTTCTTTAATGCGAAAAGTGATGATGCCATTTTCCTGGAGATTGGCTGTATTGCTGTCTTTATTAAAGTTGCCTTCAAAATTTTCCCGGATATAATTTAGAGAATCAGAGAAATGATAAGAGATACCGGTCAGCTTGCTGCCTGCCATTTGAATTTGCAACTCAATGTTGTACACGGGAAAACAACCGCTTGGAGCCATTACCACACGGCCTTTCCAAATACCATTGAGGTCTTGTGACATGGCAACCCCTGTGAACAGGACAATAGAAAATAGAAGGAAACTTCGTTTCATCAATGCCAAAATAGGTAAATAAAGCAACCTGAAAATAAAAAATACAGAAACGGTAACCGCTTATACTACGGTTTCTGGTACCGGAAACGAACCACAGCATTTTTTTGTTCAGTGGAAGTGATGCGGACTTCAAAACGCTTATCACCGGCTTCTACAATCATTAACGAAGTATTAGGCGGAATACGGCCCAGGTTCTCAGCAACCATTGTAAGCTCATGGTCTGCATTTTCTTCATCATCCATATTCAGCTTTACAGTAAGGGGAGTGGCTGTAAGCTTTTTGGAAGCCAGTACCAGTTTGTTATCGAGGTAAACAGAAATAGTGTCGTTATCAATTTCGCCGTTATCATAAAGTTTTACAATCACCTCAGAACTTGATACTGTCAGGGTTTTCACCAGTTCATTTGATCTTGCAACCAATACTTGCGGTTTGGGTATTATCTGTGGTTTAACTTTTACAACCGGTTGTTCAATCTTTTTAATAGTATCCTTTATTATAGGTTGTGGTGTTATAACTGTCTTTTTACTCACAACAGGAGGTGAGGTTGCGGGCTTTTTAGTTACTACCGGAGGTTTTGTTGTAACAGGTTTTTTATTGGTCTGAGGAATGTTGGTTTTAGCGACCGGAGTATTCACCTTTGCTTTAACAGTGTCATTTTTTGTTAGGGGAGGCTGGTTGACAATTACCGGCACTTTTTTAATCTTTCCTTTAAGAAAGGGTTCCACATAAAAATCGGATGTTGCCACTTTGCGCAGAAACACTTTGCCACCGCCGCAACTGCCCCATTCGTAGGGATTTGGTCCAAGCTTTACCTCATCTTTTCCCAGATAAGTACCTTCCAGAAACTCTTCCCTGCCAGATTTTGAATAAGTAAGATTATAATTCATGATGCAAGTGCGGCCACCCAGAAGGGTTTTAACCTCAACCGTCTTTATTTCCCTGATTTTAAGATTCTTTTTGGCTTTAGAAAAAGACCCGGTCATCGTGGCTTTTCCATAAAACCTCACATCAAGATATGAATAGGAAACACCGGAAGAGAAATTTGTGGAATTGTCAATCTGAAATTCAAGTTTGTACCTGTCGCCATCTTCAGTAATAAAAAAGCCCCTCCATATGCCTGTAATGTTTTGGGCATAGCCGGAGACTGCGCCAGAAAGCAGGAAAAATGAAAATAAAAAACACTTAAAGGCAATTCGTTTCATCGGGGTCAAAATTAACGAATGGGTTCGTACTGAAAAATGCTTCCTGAAGCAAGAGTTTGTTAATTTTATCAGAATAGTTGAGTATGAGATCAGCATTAATTACAGCACTAATATTAATTTCCGGAACAGTTTTTTCACAAGTCAGCCCCGGTGAAATCAGTCTTCTTGAAAAGCTTGACTCTGTCGGTAATTCTGTTTCACCTGCCAAACACTTTGCAAGGCTTTATATTACAGCCACTGCAAATGCTATCTATTTCTGGCAAACAAGAACTGAGGAAGAAAAAAAACTGAACAGGCGTTTTGAAAGAAGATTTGCTTCTTATTTCTTTTCGGCGGCAGACTCATTCAGGAACGGGAAGAAAATACCCGAAGAATGGAGTTCTTATTTCCATACTAGTGATACTTCCTTACTACAATATCAGTTGCTTGGCATTAATGCCCACATTAACGGCGATATCTGGAAAACCCTGACTGCTGAATTCTCATCTAGTGAGCTAAAATTGTACAAAAACAGTTTTCTGGCTTTCAATAAAACTCTCAATAAGCAGTATTTTAGTTTATATGAGGAATCATTGATTCGAAACAGGCGTATGCGGTTTCTGCACCAAATCACTTACGGGATGGACCGGTGGTATTGCAGCCAGATGCTTCTGAAATGGAGAAAGAGACAAATGAAGCTGGCTGAGATTTATTATTCAAAGCCTGCTTTGTTCCTTCGAAAAGAAAAAAGCCTGAGTAAAAAGAAACTCAGGCTTGATAAAGCAATTATAAATATTTTTTGATTCAATTATTCAATATGGTATGAAACCAACGTTGATATTTGCTGAAGTTTGAGAAATCTTGTACCCATCGGGGCCTTCTCCTGTATATATTTCAGTACACCAATACCCGGTTCAAAGTAAACTTGATCTTTCCGGTAGTTTCTTGCATTCTTTTCAAAATAGAGATAGTCGTTAAAACTACCAGCAGGAGTTTTGAAGTTGCCAGAAATCTTTAAAGAACGTCCCTGAGCGGCTGCATCCTCAAAATTGGCCAAATAACGAAGAGAATCACCTGCAAACAGGCCATACTCCTTTTTCGCATCTTTCACATCTGGCATAAATACCCGGTCACTTATAGAAAACAAGGTTGAATCGTTGGCATACAGCGTTTCCGGAAGACCGATATCCATACTGGCCTGCCACCAAACGAGACCGTCTGACAATGACTTATATGTAGTGCTATAACGAAGAGTGTCTAACTGTACTTTCTGAAGAACACCGTCTGAAAAAATGGAATCTTCATACACCCAATAGTTTTTGGTACTAAGAGGAATAATACCACAATGCTTTGATGTACAATTAAATACAATAACTGAGTCGTTACTGTACGAACGGCCTGCCGGGTTTGAGGTTTGTGCAATACATTGCTCCTCAGTTACAGGCGGTACAATCTCATCTTTGGCGCATGAAGCAAAAAAGATAGTTGTAATCAAAAGGTATAGAGTCACTTTTTTCAAAGGAAACCAATTTTTACGGTTAAAAGGGAGGACAAAATAGACACCGGTTCTGACATATCATAACTTTACTACGTATTTTTTCTATTTAAATGCACCGTATTTTCTGCAAATAATTGGTTCTGAATATTTACGGGCATAAAAAAAATCCTACTTTTGCACAATGACACAGGAAAAATTACAGGATATGCGGTCCCGCATTGCCGGGATAAGGAGGTTTCTTTGACGTCGGGAACCGACTTGCAAAAATTGAAAATGACAAACAACTTTCTCTGAGTCCCGGTTTTTGGGATGATAATGCACGGGCAACTTCCATCATGAAGGAGATAAAGGTTAACGAGTACTGGGTAAGCCTGTACGATAAAACCAATACTTCGGTGGAAGATTTTGCTGTTCTGTTCGACTTCTGGAAAGGGGGCGATGCCACCGAAGAAGAAACCCAGGAGGCATTCGATAAAGCACTTGCCGACATTGAGGATGCCGAATTTAAAGCCACACTTAATGAACCGGAAGATGAATTACCTGCTGTTTTGCAGATAAACTCAGGTGCAGGAGGCACAGAAAGCCAGGATTGGGCCGAAATGCTGGCCCGTATGTACCGTATGTATGGAGAAAAGCAAGGCTGGAAAGTAACCGAGCTGGACTGGGTGTGGGGTGATGGGGCCGGGATTAAAACCGCTACCTTACAGTTTGAAGGGGAATTTGCCTATGGCTTTTTAAAAGCTGAAAGTGGTGTACACAGGCTGGTTCGCATTTCGCCGTTCGACAGTAATGCCCGCCGCCATACTTCTTTTGCATCTGTTTTCGTTTACCCTCTTGTAGATGATACTATTAATATTGAGATAAAGGATAGCGAGGTAAAGATGGAAACTGCCCGGAGTGGCGGTGCCGGTGGCCAGAATGTAAACAAAGTAGAGACAAAGGTTTTTTTAACCCACTTAGCTACGGGCATCACCGTGGTTTGCCAGACAGAAAGAACGCAGCTTGGTAACAGGGAAAAAGCGATGACCATGCTGAAAAGCCGTCTGTACGAAGAAGAATTGAGAAAGAGAAATGAATTAAAGGACAGTGCCAACAGCAAAAAGAAAAAAATAGAGTGGGGCAGCCAGATACGCAGCTACGTTTTCCATCCGTACAAAATGATTAAAGACCACCGTACCGACTTTGAAACCGGTAATGTGCAACCCGTAATGGATGGCGAACTGGACGGATTTATTAAAGCTTACCTGATGAGTGAGAAAGAATCGGAATCTTAAACAACTATTTTCTTACTAATAAATTGACTGCATATGAAATTTGGAACTTTTCAATACCCGATGCCTGCAAATGAGCCGGTTTTAAACTATGGACCAGGTTCAGCAGAAAAGAAAAGACTTAAGGAAGTACTTGCCGAACTGAAAAGCCAGCAAGCTGATGTTCCCATGTATATAGGTGGCAAAGAAGTAAGAACAAACAAGAAAGTAGCCATGCACCCACCGCATGAAACAAAACATGTTCTCGGTTATTTTCATGCGGGTGAAGAAAAGCATGTGCAGCAGGCTATAGACGCAGCTTTGGCGGCAAAAGGCGGCTGGGCAGCTATGAGTTGGGAAAACAGGGCAAATATCTTTCTGAAGGCAGCTGATCTTATTGCGACAAAGTATCGTCCGTACATGAATGGCACTACCATGCTGGGACAAAGTAAGAATGCTTTTCAGGCAGAAATAGATTCAGCCTGTGAAATCGTTGATTTTTTGCGTTTCAATGTGCATTTTCTTTCAGAAATATATAAACAACAACCTATCAGCAGCCCGGGTATGCACAACAGGATGGAGTATCGTCCGCTGGAAGGTTTTGTCTTGGCGGTTACACCTTTCAATTTTACTGCCATAGGTGGAAACCTGCCTACCTCGGCAGCTATGTGTGGAAATGTGGTTGTTTGGAAATGCGCTAATACACAAGTGTATTCTGCACAAATGTTCATGAGGATACTGAAAGAAGCCGGTTTGCCCGACGGAGTCATCAACCTGATTTACGTAAGCGGCCCGGTAGTAGGAAAAGTTTGTTTCAATCACAGGGATTTTGCAGGTGTACACTTTACCGGCTCAACAGAAGTGTTCAACAATATGTGGGAAACTATCGGTAAGAATATGGGCATGTACAAATCGTATCCAAGAATTGTTGGTGAAACCGGCGGTAAAGATTTTGTGCTTGCACATAAAACGGCTGACCCGGATGTGGTGGCCACTGCACTGCTGCGTGGAGCCTTTGAATACCAGGGACAAAAATGTTCTGCTGCTTCCAGGGCATACATCCCTTCAAACATTGCAGAGGAAGTAAAGAAAAAAATGATAGCAGGAGTGAAGAGTTTCAAGATGGGAAGCCCTGAAGATTTTACCAACTTCATTACTGCCGTAATCGATGAGAAAAGCTTTAACAGCATTAAAAAATACATTGACAACGCTAAGAAAGATGCAAAAGCAGAAATCTGGGTGGGCGGCAAGTGCGACAGCAAGCAGGGATGGTTTGTACAGCCAACAGTAATTCAGGCCAAAGACCCGAAGTACGTAACAATGTGTGAAGAGATTTTCGGCCCGGTACTCACGGTTTATGTTTATCCTGCAAATAATTTTGAAAAAGCACTAGAATTGGTTGATGCTACTTCTGTTTATGCACTTACCGGCGCTGTAATAGCAAAAGACAGGGAAGCTGTTGAACTGGCAACAAACAGGCTGAGAAACGCAGCAGGCAATTTCTACATAAACGATAAGCCTACAGGAGCAGTTGTCGGTCAGCAACCATTTGGTGGTGCCAGGGGCAGCGGAACCAATGATAAGGCCGGTTCTATTTTAAACCTTTACCGTTGGTTAAGTGCCAGAACTATAAAAGAAACCTTTAATCCGCCGGTTGATTACAGGTATCCTTTTATGCAGGAGGAATAAACACTTTTTTATATATTTTAATCATCACTTAAACTTTTATTATGAAGAGAATCTTAATTGTTTTGATTGTTTCCGGACTTTTTATTTCTGCATCTGCCCAGGTGCAATTTGGTTTGCAGGCCAGCGGCATATCATCTTCAGCAAAAATTAAAGAAGAAGGAGAATCTTTTCCGGGGAGAAAGAACCTGATTGGTGTCAGGCTGGGGGCACTTGTAAAAATAAACCTGTCAGATAAGTTTGCGTTTATGCCTGAGTTGAATTACGCATCAAAAGGAACAAGGTTCAAACAGAATGAAACCGATGAAGAACTTGGCTATTCAATTACCTATTTTATGGACTCAAAGTTCACAACATCAATAATAGAATTGCCACTTAACGTTGCTTATTCAGCACCGGCAGGTAAGAAAGGCTCTGTTGTATTTGGACTTGGTCCTGTTATGAGCCTTGGTATAGGAGGAAAATACAATGTAGATTACAAAATCACATCCACATTTCCCGGGATTGATTCGGAATCAGAAGTTATAAAAGGAAAAATTAAGTTTGACGGCAAGACCTATGATGAAGTAAGCGATGATGATGAGGATTTTCATCTTAAAGGTCTTGAACTGGGCGGAAATTTTTTCGCCGGTTATCAGATGAACAGTGGCCTTTTCTTCCGGGCAGGGTACAATTTTGGCCTGACGAACATTTCTCCTAACGAAGACACAAAATATACGACCAGTTATTTTGGTGTAAGTGTAGGTTATTTGTTCAGCAAAGCTGCCAAATAGCAAAAGCTGTTCGGAGTGGGCGGCAGACTTATCCAGATGTCAGTACCCTGTACTGATGTAAGTGGCTGGGTCAAGAAAGATTGCCAAAACGCTGCATTATCTATTGAGAAAATTACAGAAAAATGATTTTGTAAAAGATGCTAAATCATTTGTTTATTGATTAACTGCTCCTATATTTGCGTCGTTAACTTATTAATCACTAAATTAATTTTATGAAAAAAGTATTATTGTCTTTAGTTGTAATAGCTACTACTGTATTCGCTTCACAAGCACAGGTTTCTTATGGTGCTAAGGCTGGCGCCAACCTTTATAATTTCAGCGGTGATGATGCTGACGGTTTCGACAGCAAAATCGGCTTTAATGTTGGTGGTTTCGTTAATATCCCTGTTTCTGAAACATTCAGCGTTCAGCCAGAATTGGTTTTTTCTGCTGAAGGTGCCAAAACGTCCATTTCAAGTGTTGATGCTAATTATAACATGAATTACCTTAACATCCCTATCATGCTGCAGTACAACAACCCAAGTGGCTTTTATGCTGAAGCTGGCCCTCAGATTGGTCTGCTGATGAGTGCTAAAGTTAAAGTTGATTCTGAAAGCGAAGATGTTAAAGACTCCTTTAAAGGAACTAACATTTCTTTGGGTGTAGGCGTTGGATACAGGCTGCCAAACGGTCTTGGTTTTGGTGCCCGTTACAACCTCGGTCTTGGTAACATTGTTGATGAAGGCGATGCTGACGTTAAATTAGGTGGTTTCCAACTTGGAGTTTCTTTCAAGTTTGGTGGTAGCTCAAAAGAATAATTACAACGTTATGTTTTTTACAAAGGCCGGAATAATTTCCGGCCTTTGTCATTTTAGGTATATTTGTATTTCTTAAATTGTCACCATTGAAAGTCGTTTTATCAGGTCATCAATTAGCAACTGAAACTAAGCTACTGGCAGAAAAGTTGCTTGCAAAGCATATATCATCAGAGAATTTAGTTTTGGTTGGAATACAACAGGGAGGAGTGGTGGTTGCTGATAAAATTGTTGAAGCCATCAGGGAGTTACAGCCTGGGCAAACCATTGAATATGGCCAATTGGATATTACCTTTTACAGGGATGACATCCGCCAGAAAATCATAACTCCGGATGAAATGCACATTCCCTTTTCTATCGAAAACAAGATTATTGTCCTGATAGACGATGTACTCTTTACTGGTCGTACTATCAAGGCTGCACTTGATGCATTGCTGGATTACGGACGGCCTGAAAAAGTAGAACTTTGTGTGCTTGTGGACAGGAAAGAACACAGACAGTTCCCCATTCAGGCAGATTATGCAGGGCAAACAATTAAGACAGGTAAGACCGATAAAGTTAAGCTGGTCAGGAATGAATCCGGGGAACTGGAAGTAGTATTAATCTCAGAAAATTAAAATTACAGGATGTCTTCTGTTCTTATTAATTTATCTAACTTTGATTTTTAATGCAACTATCTACACGACACCTCTTAGGCATTAAAGACCTCACAAAGGAAGACATTTCCCTTATTTTATCCACCGCTGAGCAATTCAAAGAAGTTCTTCAACGGCCCGTTAAAAAAGTCCCGTCACTCCGTGATGTAACAATTGTTAACCTTTTTTACGAAAACAGCACCCGTACAAGGTTTTCATTTGAACTGGCTGAAAAAAGGCTGAGTGCTGACACTATTAACTTCGCTGCCTCTGCTTCTTCAGCAGCTAAAGGAGAAACCTTGCTGGATACGGTGAATAACATTCTTTCTATGAAAGTGGATATGGTTGTCATGAGGCACAGTGCCAGCGGAGCCCCGCATTTTCTGGCAAAGCATGTTCCTGCGGCTATCATCAATGCTGGTGATGGCATTAATGAACATCCGACGCAAGGATTACTTGATGCTTTCTCGATTAAGGAAAAAACCGGTGGCCTTGAAGGCAGAAAAGTGGCAATTATTGGCGATATTATGCACAGCCGTGTGGCTCAGAGCAATATTTATCTGTTGAATAAGATGGGAGCTAAAGTTACAGTATGCGGCCCTCCAACACTAATACCAAAGTATATCAGCCAGGCATTAGGGGTAGAAGTTAGTTACAACCTGCAGGAAACACTCGAATGGTGTGATGTGGCCAATGTGCTGCGCATACAGTTAGAAAGACAGAACCAGGTCTTGTTTTCTTCGCTTAGGGAATACAACATTGCCTATGGAATAAACAGGCAACTCCTTGACAATCTTAATAAGGAAATTGTGATTATGCACCCCGGGCCGATAAACAGGGGTGTGGAATTAGACAGTGATGTGGCTGATAGTAAACAATCAATAATTTTGCAGCAGGTAGAAAACGGGGTGGCTGTAAGAATGGCTGTGTTATACCTGCTGGCCAACCGGAACAAATAAATTTACGAAGTACAAAGTAAGAAGTACGCTTCATACTAATAAAAAAAGTACTTCTCACTTAAAACTTCAAAGTCATGGCTCGTATTTGTCTTTTCCCTGGAACGTTTGATCCCATCACTTTAGGGCATGAGGATATTATTAATAGAGCTTTGCCCCTGTTTGATAAGATAATTGTGGGAGTCGGTTTGAATTCGGCAAAAGCGCCGATGTTTTCTCCTGATCAGCGGCTTAGCTGGATTGAAGAGATATATAAGCATGAGGACAAAGTGGAAGGGGCTATTTATGAAGGTCTCACTATTGATTTCTGCAGAAAGATAGGTGCCAATTTTATTCTGAGGGGTATTCGTTACGTAAGTGATTTTGAGTATGAAAAAACGATTGCTGATGCCAACAGGGCCCTGGATAAATCAATTGAAACCATATTTCTTACATGCGAAGCAAAATATACTTCAGTAGCTTCCACTATTGTCAGAGATATTATCAGGAATGGTGGTGATGCCAGTCCGTTCCTTCCCGACATTGTATGGGCTTCATTAAAAAATGCAATATCATGACTAATATCTGGTACAAAAAAGACCTGACTCTTGAAGAGTTGAATCCTTTACTGCCCGGAACTATGGGAGAACACCTGGCAATCGAATGGACAGAACTTGGGGATAATTATGTAAAAGCAAAAATGCCTGTTGACAACCGTACCAAACAGCCTTATGGCTTGTTGCATGGTGGTGCATCGACAGCCCTTGCCGAAACGATTGGTAGTGTTGCTGCCGCAATGGTGGTTGATCATACAAAATTTGCCTGTGTAGGTCTTGAAATAAATGCTAATCATGTCCGCAGTGCCAGGGAAGGCTATGTACATGGCGAAGCCTATCCGCTTCATATTGGTGCAAATACCCAGGTTTGGGATATTAAGATATATGACGACATGAAAAAACTGGTTTGTGTGAGCAGGCTTACCGTAGCGGTCATTCCGACAAAAGAATCATTCAAACAGCCAAGCCTCTGATACATCCCTGATGGATGGGAACGACAGTTCCAGGTATTCTTTCATGCCTGACTGTTTTACCCATTTTATATCTGATATTTCTTCTTCAGCTTGCGGAATTAGTGCTTGCTTTGATGTAGCTTCCATCAGAAACCATCTTGTTTCTTTCAGAATGAAACGGGTTCCTTCATGGTATGTATGAAATGTAGTAGCCAATGGCAATGACAGCTTTACCTTTTTAAGCCCGGTCTCTTCTTTTACTTCCCGAAGGGCTCCTTTTTCGGGTTTTTCATTTTTTTCAAGATGTCCTTTGGGCAAATCCCATTTTCCTCTCCTGAAAATAAAAAGCACTTCGTTGTTTTCATTCTTTACCAGGCCTCCGGCAGCTTTCAGTAACGTAAACTTCTTAAAAAAGCTGCTTTTAAGTTCTTCGAAATTGGGGTGGAGAAATACACCAGCTTTTACTTTTGGCTGTTCCAGTTCATGCAGCATTGTTTTTATCGTGTGGGTATTCAATTCATCAATAAATACACAGTCATCCTGATGAACGTATGGTTGCAGCACTTCGTCAAGTGCATCGCAGAGGAATAGCGGTTTATTATCGAAGAATATTTTTATGTACATAATAAGGAACTACAAGCAACAAGTTACTGTAAATCCAGCAACCGTAAAATGATTTTAGTTCTTTTTGTGGCCGAATGTTGTGCCATCGATAAATCACTTGCAAACTTTTATCTTTGAAATATGAATGATGCAAGCGTAGTAGCCGACAAACTTTTACAGGTTAATGCTGTAAAACTTAGTCCTGCCAGCCCGTTTACCTGGGCAAGCGGCTGGAAAAGTCCGATCTATTGTGATAACCGTAAGGTGCTTTCATTTCCTTATATCCGGGATTATATTAAGTCGGAAATGTGTAATGTGATTTTTGAAAGGTTTCCACAGGCTGAATTGCTGGCCGGTGTAGCCACTGCCGGTATTGCCTGGGGTGCTATGGCTGCAGACCAGCTAAAATTGCCATACATCTACGTACGTCCGAAACCTAAGGAACACGGATTGGGCAACCAGGTGGAAGGTTATTATGAAAAAGGTCAGAAAGTGGTGGTGGTTGAAGACCTTGTTTCAACCGGGAAAAGCAGTCTGCAGGTAGTGGATGTACTGAAAGAACTGGAACTAGAAGTTGTTGGTATGGTTTCGATTTTTACTTACGGTTTCCCTGTTGCAACTGAAATGTTTGAAAAATCATCATTGCAATATTATTCTCTTACAGATTATCCAACCCTTATTGAGTTGGCTGTTAAAAAAGGAATCGTTGCGCCAGATCAACTGGACGTAATGATGAATTGGAGGGATAGCCCTTCCACATGGTCTGGAGCCAAATAAAGTATTATTTATGAAAAAACTTCTCTTCTTGTTTTTATTATCTGCTGGTTTTGTTTTTTTCACCCAGGCACAAACAAAACCTGTGGTTGCTGTAACTATTAAAACACCTAATGCCCTCTGCGAAAGCTGCAAAACCCGTATCACCGATTACCTGAAACGATATGACGGGATACTTGATGTGCAGGTAAACTTCAGAAAGGGGGAAACCAAAGTAAAATACGTTACAGACCGTACAGATATTGAACAGATAAAAACTGCTATTGCCAATTGTGGCTATGATGCAGACGACGTGGCAGCTGAGCCTGATGCGTATAACCGGTTGCCCAAAACATGTAAGAAATTTGAAGATGGGGGAGGCCATCCTAAACCGAAAATGCCGCCACCTCCTCCACCTGCAGGTAACTGATAAAAGGAAGACCCGCCATCAGACGGGTCTTTTTTATATTCATATCAGAACTTATTTTATAAAGTTGCTGCAGTTTCTAAAGCGAGTTGCATCATAGGCAGCAGAGCCGTTTCCCGCTGATTAGCTGAAATTTTTTCATGGGTCGGAATAACATCGGATACAGTTAATATGGTGGCAGCTGTTTTCCCAAGATATTGTGCATTGGCAAAAAGTGCAAACGCTTCCATCTCTACGGCCAGGCACTTATTTTCTTTAGCCACTTTCGGTATTTTGCCATCCTTCCGGTAAAAAATATCGCTGGAGTGTATGTTACAATGTTTTAGTTTGATATCAAGTTCTTTTGCAGTCTTTTTGATAGTTTTATAAGCTTTTCCCTGGTGCCGGATAACGCTATCCTTTATACCCCAGGAGTATTTTGCGAATGTGGATTCACTGCAGGCACTGTCAGCATTTATCAGGTCAAACAGTTTCAAATCTTTGGTATAAGCACCGCAGGTGCCAATACGGATGATAGTTTCCACCTCGTATTCAGTAAACAATTCGTAAGAATAGATGCCGATTGACGGGCAACCCATGCCGCTGGCACCTACAGTCAGTTCTTTTCCTTTGTATGTTCCGGTATAGTAAAAGGCATTTCTTGTTTTACTAACCAGTTTCGCATCTTTCAAAAATTTATTCGCTATATATTTTGCCCGAAGCGGGTCTCCTGCCAGTAAAACTGTCTTTGCAATTTCTCCTTTCTGTGCACTGATATGAATACTCATAGTTAAATATATTTGAATCAACGAAGATATTTAATTTGAAACAGAATAACGACTTTTGCGGTACTTTAAGATATACGGTAAAACTTCAAAGACCGTTGTAAAAATCTGTTACATTAAATAATTATTATGACAACGATTGCCCGCCATTACGACCCGCTAAAATATAAAACCCCGACCGGCAACATACTTACCTGCAAGGGATGGATACAGGAAGCTGCCTTGCGGATGCTGTTGAACAACCTGAATCCTGAAGTAGCAGAAAGACCTGAAGATCTGATTGTATATGGTGGCCGCGGAAAAGCAGCCCGCAGCTTTGAGGCTCTTGATGATATTTTAGCTGCACTAAAAGTTCTGGAGAACGATGAATCATTGCTCATTCAGTCTGGCAAGCCCGTTGGCATTTTGAAAACACATAAAGATGCTCCCCGTGTCCTTATCAGCAACAGCCAGTTGGTACCCAAATGGGCGACCTGGGAACATTTTGATGAACTGGAGAAAAAAGGCCTGATGATGTACGGGCAAATGACTGCCGGAAGCTGGATATACATCGGTAGCCAGGGCATTGTTCAGGGCACTTATGAAACCTACGCCGCCGCCGCCGATAAACACTTTGGAGGCACATTAAGAGGAACATTAAACGTTACTGCTGGTTTGGGAGGCATGGGAGGTGCACAACCGCTTGCCATTACAATGAACGAAGGAGTTGCATTGATTGCTGAAGTGGAAGAGTGGCGTATTGACAAACGTATTGAAACGAAATACCTTGACGAAAAATATACTGATATTGATGAAGCAATTGATGCAGCTATTAGGTATAAGGCTGAAGGTAAAGGGAAAAGCATAGGTGTGCTGTGCAACGCCGTCCATTTACTGGAAAGATTAATAGAAAGAAATATTATTCCTGATACACTAACAGATCAAACCAGTGCCCACGACCCGCTGATTGGTTATTGGCCGCATGAGCTAAGCTATGAGCAGGCAAAACAGTTAAGAGTGCAAGACCCGCAGCAGTATATCGAATACAGCTATCGTAGTATGTACCGCCATGTTCAACTCATGCTGCAACTGATGGATAAAGGTGCTATTACCTTCGACTACGGAAACAACATCCGGGCAAGAGCCCAGGAGTTTGAGCAGCAAAACGGCACTGGCTTACGTTTAACGGCACATGATTGTTTTGCATTTCCAGGCTTTGTACCTGCATACATCCGTCCTCTGTTCTGCGAGGGAAAAGGGCCGTTTCGCTGGGCAGCATTGAGTGGAGACCCGGCAGATATTGCTGTAACAGATGAAGTTATAATGAACCTGTTTCCAGAAAACAAAGGCATGATTCGCTGGATGAAAATGGCGAAAGAAAGAATTGCTTTCCAGGGGTTGCCTGCCCGTATTTGCTGGCTTGGACAAGGCGAAAGGGAAAAGGCTGGTTTTGCATTTAACGAACTGGTTAGAACAGGAAAGGTAAAAGCCCCGATTGTTATTGGCCGGGACCATCTCGATACAGGCTCGGTGGCTTCGCCTAACAGGGAAACAGAATCTATGCTGGATGGCAGCGATGCAGTGGCCGATTGGCCATTATTGAATGCACTGGTGAATACCGCTGGTGGTGCAAGTTGGGTTTCACTGCACCATGGCGGAGGTGTAGGAATGGGTTACAGCATACATGCAGGTATGGTGATTGTTGCAGATGGAAGCGATGATGCTGATGCAAGATTAAAAAGGGTATTGCGCAACGACCCCGGTATGGGAGTCATCCGCCATGCAGATGCGGGGTATGAGATAGCTAAGACAACAGCAAAGACTCACAATCTGAATATTTCCGATAAAGTCAGGCAAGTTTAGTACAGCAGGATTATTTCTTATGACGGTTACTTAATCTGAAAGCCAGTGAAAATTTATCAGAATAGTATTTCGCAGGCTAAATATTCAGTCATAGAAAAAAAATTTGCTGAATAAATAATTCTTTTACCTTTGACTCAGAATTTTCATAGGATAAGGTTTAAAAAACGGGGCTGGTTTCTACCAGCCCTTCTTTTTTTCAATTGTCAGAACCAGAGACATTCACATACCGGTACTCCGGAATCTCAAAAAAAAACTGGCATAATCTACCTTCTGATTAAATTATGCCAGTAATTGTTAAGCTGGTATTCATTCTGGGTTACCAAATTCTCACCCGCAGACTATCAGCCCGGTACATCTTATCGCCAGGCTTAATGTTGAAAGCAGTATAAAACTCATCTACATCCACAAATGGGCCATTAACACGGTATTTGGCAGGTGAGTGTACATCCGTAAGCAACTGGTTGCGAAGGCTTTCATCACGGGTATGTCCGAGCCAGCCTAATGCGTAACCGCAGAAATACCTTTGGAGTGGCGTAAGTCCAGCCACAGTTTTATTTGCTTTATATTCTTCCGTTTTCTTGTATGCTTCAAGACCAAGAAGAATGCCACCAAGGTCAGCTATATTTTCACCCAAAGTAGCTTTTCCGTTGATATTGTATCCCGGGAGAGGCTCATACTCGTCAAACTGTTTTACCATTACTGCCGCCTTTTTGTTGAACATTTCTTCATCATTGGCACTCCACCAGCTAACTAAATTGCCTTTAGCATCGAACTGACGACCCTCATCATCAAAGCCATGGGTAATTTCATGTCCGATGGTGGAAGCCCCTGCATAGCCATACACTGTGGCATCATCCAATTCTTCATCCCTGTATCCCGGAACAGTGAAAATTCCAGCTGGTAACACAATCTCGTTATTAGAGGGGTTGTAATAAGCATTATAAGTTTGCGGGTACATATCCCATTCGTCACGGTCAACCGGTTTGCCCAGTTTATTAATGTTGTAATTATGCCACCACAGGTTTGCATTAATGAGGTTTTGCAGATAACTTTCTTTCCCTATTTGCATAGTGCTGAAATCTTTCCATTTATCAGGATAACCAACTTTCTTCTTAATGGCAGCCAGTTTAGTATAAGCTTTCTGCTTTGTGCTGTCACTCATCCAGTCTAATTTCCCGATTCTTGTTTTTAATGCAGCACGGACAGCCTCCACCATATCTTCATACCTTTTTTTGGCTTTCTCGTTGAAAAATTCTTTTACATACAATTGTCCCAGCATTTCGCCCATTACATTTTCTGATGATTGCACCATCCGTTTCCACCGTGGTTTTCTCTCATTTGCACCGCTGAAGAGTTTGCTGAACTCGAATGAAGCCACTCCGAACTTATCCGGCAATGCACCAGAGAAATCACTGATAAGATTGAACTTAACATAGCTTTTCCAATCCTGCAGAGGTACTGTTTTCAACAGTTTATCTAGAATACTGAAAAATTCGGGCTGGCCTACAATAACAGAGTCAATTTTAGTTACGCCTGTTGCTGCTAAAAAAGCCGGCCAGTCAATGCTGCTGTTTGTTTTTCCAAGGTCGGCAACGGCAATCTTATTGTAGTTGCGATATGGATCCCGCAGATCGGCCAGTTTACGGCTTGACTGTGCCAGTTTGGTTTCCAGGCCGAGAATATTCTTTGCTGCCGCAGCTGCAGAGGCTGTATCATCACCAGCCATTGTAAGTATTGTTTTGATATACTTTACATACTGGTTCCTGATATTTACTGTGGCACTGTCTGTTTTGAAATAGTATTCTCTTTCGGGAAGACCAATGCCTCCCTGCCATAATTTATATGCCATCACTTCACTGTTCTTATCGTCCTGTGTTACATAGTTACTGAACAGTGTGGAAGAGCCCATTTTTTTCAATTCAGCAACAGTGGCTACGAGGGACTTTACATCGTTTATACTGTCAATTTTACTGAGCCAGGGTTGAATCGGTTTTAACCCATCAGCCTCAATTTTTGCA
The DNA here is from genome assembly GCA_937858715.1 of uncultured Chitinophagaceae bacterium. Classification (GTDB taxonomy): domain Bacteria; phylum Bacteroidota; class Bacteroidia; order Chitinophagales; family Chitinophagaceae; genus JJ008. The sequence goes on from CALLZY010000266.1 coordinate 27,892, forward strand.
CTGTCCATAGCCATTGTCCAGAAATCCCCGATTTTTTGCTCAGGTGTTCCTGAAGCAGCGCTGGATTTAGCGGCAGCATCTGAAATTTCACGAAGCCGTTTCAGGTTTTCTTCAATAACCAGGTTTCCGATTCCCCAGGAAGACTGTTCACCAGGAATGGGATTATTCTTAATCCATCCGCCGTTGGCATATTGGAAGAAATCATCCGCTGGTTTTGCCGAAGAATCAATATTAACAGCAAGCGCATCTGGTTTTGTGGCTGTTTTTGTTTTGCAGGAAAAAAGCGTTGCACCGAAGGCAACAGCCATTAAAAAGGAAAGAACGGGTTTCATAACAAAGTATTTAAACACCGAAAGTAAATATTCTGACTTGTGGAAAGAAAAATATGTGACAAGTGGCCTGATAATTGTTGCAACAAAATTTTAACAAAGTGATTTTACGTTGACAATAAAAAAATGATGACCTACCTTTGTTCCCATATCCAGCCATCTTATATGAAAAAGTTGATTTTAACCGTCCTGATTTTTTCTGTTTCTGTTGCTGCTTTTTCGCAGCGAATTCACATTGGAGTTTTTGGAGGTGCTGCAGCCTATAATGGAGACCTGACAGAAGAATTATTCCCTAAAAAAGTAACAAATGGGGCCCTTGGTCTTACCGTTAACTACGAAGTAACAGACCAGATTATTGTAAGGCTGGGCGGAACTTATGCTATTGTAGGCGGTGCCGACAGGTTCAGCAAAGACACATCAAGACAAGTAAGAAACCTTGCATTTGAAACCATGCTGATTGAAGGCAGTCTTGTAGGCGAATATTATCTCTTTAATCTTTATGAAAGGAGAATTTCACCTTATGCTTTTGCCGGATTCGCAGTTTACAGTTTCAATCCTTATGCTTATAATAATGGACAGAAGGTTTTTTTAAACCCTCTTAGCACTGAAGGACAGGGACTTTCCGGATATCCTGACCGTAAACCTTACAGCCTCACCCAACTCGCCATCCCTTTTGGTGGTGGAGTGAAATTTGCCCTGACAGAAAATCTAAGAATAGGTATTGAGGGTGGGTTGCGAAAACTTTTTACAGATTATTTAGATGATGTGAGCACAAACTACGTAGATGCCACAGAATTGCTTGCAGCCAAAGGGCAATTGGCTGTAGATATGAGTTATCGTGGCGATGAGACTATTGGAAGCCCTTTTTATCCATCAAAGGGAACACAAAGGGGCAGCCCTAAAGCCAAAGACTATTATTATTTTACAGGATTACATCTTACTTACAAGATTGGTTCTGCAAGCGGAGGTTATGGTCGTGGCATAAAGGGAGGAGGAAGAACAGGTTGTCCCAATGTTTATTAAATCATTCCGTTTCCCGAACAATTACTCACAGGCGGTGTTGTACCTTCGCAATCCCTGCATCTAAAGGGATTATATCAAATATGGCCTGGAAAAATCAACAGCATTTTATTGAAGCGTTGGAAAAAGCCGGAGAACTGCTCCGTATCAAAACATATGTTAACCCCGAACTTGAGATAGCAGAAATAACCGATCGCATCAGCAAATCAGGAAATGGTGGAAAAGCCTTGTTATTTGAAAACACCGGATATGATTTTCCTGTGCTGATGAATGCCTATGGCAGCGAGAAGAGAATGTGTATGGCACTGGGTGTAAATCATCTTGATGATATCACAAAAGAAATTGAAGGCCTTTTTCATCTTCTGAGTTCACCAAAAGAAAGTATAGTTGACAAACTGAAATTGCTGCCGAAGCTTAGTCAGTTTGCCAGCTGGATGCCCAAGGTAAAAAAGGGCAGGGGAGAATGCCAGGCAGTAGTGATGGAAAACCCTGATATTACCAAACTGCCGGTAATTAAATGCTGGCCAAAAGACGGCGGCCCGTTTGTTACACTTCCTGTTATACATACAAAAGACCCAAACACCAGCAGCCGAAATGTGGGAATGTACCGTATGCAGGTATTTGGCCCGGCGCTTACTGGTATGCACTGGCATAAACACAAAGTATCGGCAAAGCATTTCGCAGAATACAAAAAGCTAAACAGAAAGATGCCGGTAGCCGTTGCCTTAGGTGGCGACCCTGCTTATGCTTATTCAGCCACGGCACCGTTACCCGAAAATGTGGACGAATACATGCTGGCAGGTTTTCTGCGTAAGAAGAAAGTGGAACTTGTAAAATGTATTACACAATCTGAAATTGAAGTGCCTGCTGATGCTGATTTTGTTATTGAAGGATATGTTGATCCCGGCGACGAACTGATTTGGGAGGGGCCTTTTGGCGACCATACCGGCTATTATTCATTGCCTGACTGGTATCCTAAGTTTCATATCACAGCAATTACACACAAAAGAAGTGCGGTTTATCCAGCAACTATTGTTGGCATCCCGCCACAAGAAGATGCCTGGCTTGGTAAGGCCACTGAAAGGATCTTCCTTGCTCCAATAAAGATGACAATGGTACCAGAAATAACAGATATGGATATGCCGGTAGAAGGAGTATTTCATAATCTTGTTATTACGCAGATTAAGAAAGATTATGCAGGACAGGGACAAAAAGTGATGAATGCAATGTGGGGTGCCGGACAAATGATGTTCAATAAGATATTGGTATTAACCTCCCCAAGCCCCTCCAAAGGAGGAGCTTTAGACTCTCCAAAGATTTCAGACTATGAAGAATTGGCCAGGGATATTTTCAAAAACCTGAACCCGGCAACAGATATTTATTTCTCTACAGGACCGATGGATGTGCTTGACCATAGTTGCAGTAAACTGGGCTTTGGTGGCAAAATGTGTATTGACGGAACGTATAAGTTTGAAGAAGAAAAAGAAGATGGATATGAGCAGTCCGCAGTGAATTGTAAATGGGGAGAATCCTTGCTGACAGAAAGATTCAAAGAGATTAAATCTGTGAACGTTTCACTTCTAAAAAAAGATATTCCTTGTCTTGTAATTTCTGTTGAAAAAAACCGGCCTGGGCATATTAAAGAATTGCATGAACAGCTTTGTTCGCTACCAGAAATTGCCGGTATTAAAATTATATTGTACGTAGAACATACTGTTGATGCAAATGATTTGCCGGTGGCATTGTGGCGCTTCTGCAACAATCTCGACCCGAAGAGGGATAATTATCTTGCTAAAAGACCGGCCAACAATCAACAGCCAACTGTCAACGGCTACACTTCCTGCATGGGCCTTGATGGTACACGGAAAACAAAAGAGTTAGACGGTTTTCAGCGGGATTGGCCAAATATTATCGTCGCAGATGATGCCACTATTAACTCAGTTGATGAAAAATGGGAAAAATTAGAAATTGGAGCATTTATTCCATCGCCTTCATTAAAGTTCAAAAACCAGATATATGGAACTGAGGCAGTAGTGGAGTAATGCAACCACTGAAAAAAGAAGCCTGTCTTTAAACTGATATTTTATTATTTTTCCAAAAATTGTATATGAAGAAATTAGGAACTGGTTTACTAATGGGACTGATGGCATTAACAAGTTGTGCACAGAAAGAAGAAACTGTAAAAGGCGATAAATCCTTGCTGTGGAAAATCAGCGGCAACGGACTTGAAAAGCCATCATACCTGTTTGGTACCATCCATATGCTATGTAAAGAAGATGCTAATCTCGGCGATAATATGATTAAGGCAATAAAGAATGCCGATGCCGTTTATCTGGAACTGGATATGGACAACCTCTTCGACATGCTGAGTGTGATGAATAAGATGAATATGCAGAACGACACCACCCTGGCCGATCTGCTTACAGAGGATGAATATCAGAAGGTGAAGAAACTTTTTACTGAAAAAAGTTCGTTGCTTCCCTTTTCTATGGTTGAAAAGTACAAACCGTTGCTTGCTTCTGCCATGCTGATGGAATCAACTATGGTTTGCGATGAACAGGTGGCAATGGAGCAATTAATAATGGAAGAAGCAAAGAAACATGGAAAATCCATTGAAGGAATGGAAACTACGGCCTACCAGATGAGCATTTTCGACAGTATTCCATATAAGGTGCAGGCACAGGAACTGGTAAAAATGGTTAGTGAAGAAGGTAAAGAGGCAGATGGAGAAAAAGAACTGAAGGATATGATGGATGCTTACAAAGAGCAGGACCTGAATAAACTTGGTGAGATGATATCGAAAAGTGATGCTGGAATGATGCAGTATGAAGATATATTGCTGAATAACCGCAATTATAACTGGGTGGAGAAACTTAAAAAACTGATGCCCGGAAAATCGCTGGTGGTGGCTGTAGGTGCCGGACATCTGCCTGGTGATAAAGGGGTGATTAACCTTTTGCGCAAAGCAGGGTTTACTGTAACGCCAATTGCAAACAAAACCAAAAAGACAAGGGAGATATAACCATTTACTTTTGAAAAAGATATCAATAATATTCCTGTCTTTTATGACAGTACTTATCCTGCTTTCATTTGGCTACAAAATCAATGAGGGCATCAGGATTTCTGTCACCAATGTCAGGAGCGACAGAGGTACTGTCCTTGTCAGCCTCTTCAAAGATGGGGTGGGTTTTCCTGATAATCCGGAAAAAGCTGTGAAGCGTATTAAGCTCAGCCTTTCAAGCAATAAAGCGGAGGTACTGTTCACCAATTTAACTGCAGGTACTTATGCTGTAGCCATACTACATGATGAAAACAATGACCAGAAGCTGAATAAGAACATACTGGGCATTCCAAAAGAAGGATTTGGGTTCTCTAACAATGTGATGGGAACTTTTGGGCCACCTTCATTTACTAAGGCCAGTTTTCAGCATCAGCAAGGGCAGCTAACACAAGTAACTATCAGAACAAAATACTTCTGACAAAAAAAGCATCCACAAGGGCTGCTTTCTTTTTTTTGGCATTTATTAAAATGTCTCCAAACCGGAGAACATAAAATCACCTTCAATTTTAGCATTTTCATCGCTGTCACTACCATGGATTGCATTTTCAGCAATTGATGCTGCATACAATTTACGGATTGTTCCTTCTTCAGCATTGGCAGGGTTGGTGGCTCCAATCAGTTTTCTGAATGACTCCACTGCATTTTCCTTTTCAAGGATAGCAGCAATAATAGGTCCGCTGCTCATATAATCAACCAACTCTCCATAGAATGGCCTTTCTTTATGTACAGCATAAAATTCTCCGGCTTTCTCAGCAGATAATTTCAGCATTTTCATTGCTTTGATTTTGAAGCCTTCCTTGATAATTCTGTCAATAATTGCACCTGCGTGGCCATTTCTCATAGCATCAGGTTTAATCATGGTAAATGTTCTGTTACTCATATTCTTATTTATGTTTTGCGGCGGCAAATGTAGCCCAAAGTTCAGTAAGTACGAAATAAGGTAAAAGGTCAATGGCATATGGTATAGACAACCGGTACTCACCCTGAACCTTTACCCCTCTACCTTCCGCCTTTTCACCTTATCTTCGCACCCGTTTTATGAAACCGATACAGGAAATATTTCCCTTGCTGCATCAGCCACGCAAAGTGGTGATAACCACACACCAAAAACCGGATGCTGACGCAATGGGTTCATCGCTGGCACTGAAAAACTTTCTGGTTCAGTTTGGCCACACCGTTACAGTTATTTCTCCCACCAACTGGGCCGATTGGGTTAATTGGATGGCTGGTGCTAAAGAGGTTATAGATTACGAAAGAAATAAGCAGAAAGCCAATCAAATTCTTGATGAGGCTGAATGGCTTTTTTGTCTCGATTTCAATATTTTTTACCGCACAAAGACAATGACGGATAAGTTGAAAGAACTTACCTGCACAAAGATATTAATCGATCATCACCGGGAACCGGATGCGCCTTCGTTTACATATGGCATAAGCGATACAGCAAAAAGCTCAACCTGCGAGATGATTTATGATTTCATTACTGAATCGGGCAACGGTGATAAAATAACAGAAGAAATTGCAGAATGCATCTATGCCGGTGTGGTAGGCGATACGGGGTCTTTCCGTTTTACATCGGCACATGCCGGGGTTCATAGCCTGGTGGCTGACCTTAAATCAAGAGGTTTTGCCCATGATAAAGTACATGAGAACCTGTTTGACAATTTTCTTGAGAACAGATTACGTTTTACCGGCCATGTTTTACTGCATCGCATGGAAGTATTTTATGAATATAATACTGTACTTATCGCCATTCCAAAAAGTGATTTACTGAAATATCATATCAAAACAGGCGATACTGAAGGGCTGGTAAATTATCCGCAGACAATACAGGGGATAAAATTAGTGGCATTGGTAATTGACAGAGACGAGGAAAGAAAATGGAGCTTCCGGAGCAAAGGTGATTTTGATTGTAATACCTTTGCCCGCAAATATTTTGAGGGCGGTGGGCATTACAACGCATCGGGTGGAAGAAGCAGCGACTCGCTGGAAAAAACAGTTGAGCGTTTCAAACAAGTAATGAAAGAAAATGAACATCTTTTACAATAAAAAAAGCAATATGAGGACAATCAGAATTTTTTCAGTTTTAGCCCTGGCATCAGCAATGATTGCCGGCTGCAGCCAGACTTCGTTAAAGAAAACACCCGGCGGTATGCCTTACCAGGTGTTTAGCAGTAAAGACACACAAAAAGTAGAAGTAGGTGACTTTATCAAGGCTTCATACATCTATAAGGTGAATGATAGTGTTTTATTTGATTCTCACAATTCTATGCCTGTTTATATTCCTGTAATGGCGCAAACACAGCCTTACGATATTTCTGAAGTATGGTCTGGGTTAAAGCTTGGTGACAGTGTGGTAGCTACGCAAATGTTGGATACTTTTATTAAAAGAATGCCTGAAAATATCCCCCCGCAATTTAAAAAAGGGGACAGGATAAGGATTTTTGCAAAAATCCTGGGAATATTCAAGAATGACAGCCTGATGAATGTTGACAAGAAAAAAACCTTTGATGCTTTTGCAGCTAATGAAGTGGTTGTAGTTGAAAATTATCTTAAAGAGAAAAAGATTACAGCACAAAAGACACCATCAGGTGCATTTGTTGAGTACAAAAATCCGGGAACAGGTAATAATGTTGATTCGGGAAAGTATGTGACTGTTAATTATACAGGTACAACTTTTGCTGGGACAAAATTCGATAGTAATACAGACACAGCCTTTCATCATACAGAACCACTTGGATTTGTGGTTGGCGCCGGACAAATGATTAAGGGATTTGATGAAGGAGTTAGACTTATGAAACCAGGCGGCTCGGCAAGAATATATATTCCTTCATTGCTGGCTTATGGAGACAGACCAGGAACACCATTAATCAAGCCATTTGAACACCTTATTTTTGATGTACAGGTTCTGGAAGTTAAGGATGCTCCACCAGCGGTTAAGGATATTCCACCGCCACCACCTCCTACAGAAAAAATTGATGCACATCAACACTAAAATTTTTATTAATAAAATATTAATAAGACCTTTGACCCGTTCCTTTTAGGAACGGGTTTTCTTTTGGCTCCGTTTTTAGTCCAAGTATCAAAAAAACCGCCGTCCCCGAAACAACGTACACCTGTGAAGAAAAACCCTTACAATGTCCAATAATCCGGATTCTCTGAAAGGGCCTGATATAGTATAAGGCATTGATGAGTAAAATCATCCTGAAAAGAGTAACCTCAAAGCGTTACTCTTTTTCTTTTAAATAAGGTATGAGACAAGTTTTACTGATTCAACGGCTTCCTTTACATCATGTACACGAAGTATGGATGCTCCTTTAAGTAATCCAACAGTATTCAATACCGTAGTTCCGTTCAATCCTTCATCGGCGGTAATACCAAGTGTTTTGCTGATGGTTGATTTGCGGGAGACGCCCAGAAGAAGTGGCATATTTAAAATCTTAAAAACTCCGAGGTTTTTGAGCAATTCAAAATTGTGATCAATAGTTTTTCCAAAGCCGAATCCGGGGTCAATTATTATGTCTTTTATGCCAGCTTCCCTTAATTCAGCAGTTTTAAAAATAAAGAAATCAAGTACTTCTTTTGTTACATCTTCATAAGATGGATTTTGCTGCATGATAAGTGGTGTTCCCTGCATGTGCATGAGCACATAAGGCACATTCAGCCCGGCAACGGTTTTTATCATCTCTGCATCAATTGCCCCGGCACTTATATCATTAACAACAGATGCCCCTGCGGCTACAGCTTTGCTTGCAACGGAGGAATAAAAAGTGTCAACAGAAATAATAATTTCAGGAAAACGGGTGCTGATTTCAACAATTGCCGGAATTACCCGTTTTATTTCTTCCTCCGGCCCAATCATCCCGCTGCCAGGTCTGCTGCTTTGGCCACCAACATCAATAATAGCAGCACCTTCCCTAATCATTTTTTCTGCCTGAAAAAGTATTTCATCAAGGGCTGTACGCCTGCTATCCTTGTAGAATGAATCAGGTGTGGTGTTTATAATACCCATCACAATTGGTTTATCCACAACCAGCATGCGGCCTTTGCAGTTAAGCGTAAACATCAGGATTCTTTGTTATTTTTGAAGCTAAGTTAGGAGAGAAGCCTGTATAAATAATAAGAGATTCATTTCTGTCAAGAGATAAACAAAAAATGAGTAATACAAACCAGCAATACGATTCAGTTATCGCATCATGCAAAGATATTTTTGTTAAAAAAGCTACCGATTATGGTACTGCATGGAGAGTGCTGCGGACTATTTCAATCGTTGACCAGATTTTCATCAAAGCTCAGCGTATCCGCACCATACAGGAGAAGGGGGAGCAAAAAGTATCGGATGGAATTGCCGCCGAGTTTAAAGGCATCGTTAATTATGCAGTAATTGGGTTGATACAATTAGAATTGCCGGCTGATGCCCCTGAAGAAATGGACATCAGTAATGTTTCGCTGCTGTACGATAAATATGTACTGGCTGCAAAAACTTTGATGCAGGATAAAAACCACGATTATGGTGAAGCCTGGCGCAGCATGAGCCAGGAAAGCTTTGTGGATTTGATGCTAATGAAACTTCAGCGCATCCGCCAGATACTCTCGAACGACGGCAAAACAATCATCAGTGAAGGCATTGATGCCAATTATAACGATATTATCAATTATGCAGTTTTTGCCCTAATACTTATGCAATGAAAGGTTTAGTTACAGTTGTGCGGATAATCGTAGGCTTATTGTTTATTTTTTCAGGGCTTGTAAAGGCAAATGACCCTTTGGGCTTGAGCTACAAAATGCAGGAGTTTTTTGAAGTGTGGGGAGTGCATGGTCTTAATAACTTTACCCTTGCCATGTCTGTACTGATGAATGCATTTGAAATTATTGCTGGCTTTGCTTTGCTGTTGGGCTGGAGAATAAAAATATTCATCTGGTTACTGTTATTACTTATTGTTTTCTTTACTTTTTTAACTGGTTATACAGTTATTACAGGCAAGCCTAAAAACTGTGGTTGCTTCGGTGACTGTCTTCCTATCACTGCTTTCACTTCGTTTATGAAAGATGTGGTGTTGCTGATATTAATTGGTTTTCTGTTATGGAAAAAAGAGCACATTAAACCAATCTTCAAAGAAAAAGCAGGTATTGCTTTGATGATACTTGTTTCAATTTTCAGCTTCGGGTTTCAATGGTACACACTTAACTATTTACCGGTGGTGGACTGTCTGCCTTTTAAAAAAGAAAGCAGTATTATTGAAAAGAGGAAAATGCCGGTAAATGCCATTCCAGATAGTACAGTTATCACTTTTGTGTATAAAAAAGCTGGTAAAGAGATCGAATTTACGGCTGATAAATTTCCGGCTGATTTCAACAAGGATACCTATGAGTTTGTAAAACGCTACGATAAACTGATAAGGCCCGGTAAAAACAATGAACCGCCAATAAAAGGGTTTAACTTAACAGGAATTTCGGGAACAGACTCAACTGATATTGTACTTAATCAACCTTATGCACTGATGCTGATTGCTGAGAAACTGCCATCTGGCGGGAACTGGATCAAAGAATTTGAGGCATTGTATAAAACAGCAAAAGAGAAAAATATTCTTTCATACATCATCACTTCACAACCTGAAGAAACAGCGAGGCTGGTTGCAAAAACCGGGTTTAGCGATGTACAGGTTTTCACTTGCGATTATAAGGCAATTCAAACAGCATCCCGGGCAAATATGTGTATCTACTTACTAAAGAGTGGAATGGT
>CALLZY010000267.1 GCA_937858715.1 uncultured Chitinophagaceae bacterium
GAGTTCAATAAGAATGTTACTTATAAAAGCAGGCTAGATCTTTTTTCCAACTACAAGCACAATCCACAAAACATTGACCTGTTTATGTCTAATATGCTGAGTGCAAAATTGACCAAAGCACTTGCTCTTACATGGAGTGTTGATTTAATATATGATGATGATGTACGCATATTTGGCGATTATCAGCAATCTCCGGCTTTACAGTTAAAATCGCTGGTTGGTATTGGCTTCCAGGTAAAATTCTGATTATTGCAAATATTATTCACCGCATTTGTTTTTGAACGGATGCGGTTTTTTATTGCCTGAAATACCGTTTATCTTTTAACATTTCCTGTAAAATAATTGTTTCGTATTCCGTTTATAGGAAAAGTATTTTTGCACCCCGTTCCTTTGGACAGAATTTTATATTTTCAAGGCAAGTCATGAAGAAACTGACCACCACCATTTTCTTTTTATTGTGTGTTTTGGCGTCGTTTGCGCAGGATGCGGTAATAAAAAAATTACAGCAGGAGTCTCTGCGGCAACCCAAAAGAAACATTCCGGATACAGGCCGTAAAGCCTGGAAAGCGGGGATTGTTTTCGCTTTGAATATTGGCCAGGGCAGCCAAAGTAACTGGGCTGCCGGAGGCGACGATTTTTCTTTTACGGCCAGTACGGCCAACAACCTGTTTGCATATTATAAAAAAGGAAAGCATAGCTGGGATAATACACTTGATATCAACTTCGGTTATATTAATACCACCAGCCTGGGCAGCCGGAAGAATGATGACCGGTTTGACCTGCTGAGCAAATATGGTTACAGGCTTAACAACAAGCTGAATCTGTCAACACTGGGAAATTTCCGTTCGCAGTTCCTAAAAGGGTACACATATCCGGGCAATGTAAAAACGTTTGCATCAGAGTTTATGGCTCCTGCCTACCTTATCGCAAGCCAGGGGCTTGATTATAAGCCTACAAAAAGCCTTTCCATATTTCTGTCACCACTTACCTCCAGGTGGGTGTTTGTAAACGACAGTGTGCTTTCAGCAAAAGGAGAATATGGCGTTGAAAAAGGAAAAAAAGCAACCAGCCAGACGGGGGCTTTCGCTACAATCGGCTATCAGCAATCATTTAATAAAATACTTTCTTATAAAACCAGGATTGACCTCTTCTCCAATTACAAACTGGAACCAAAGAATGTGGACATGTTTATAACCAACACTCTTACAGCGAAAGTGGCTAAAATAATAGCCTTTAGCTGGAATGTGGATTTGATTTATGATGATGATGTAACACTCTTTGGAGAAAACAATAACTCACCCGGCCTGCAGTTTAAGTCTGTTATCGGTGTGGGCTTACAGGTAAGAATCTGATTGTCCCCAATCGTTTTATTTTATATTTGCCCGCATGGGTCAGAAAAAACTGGTACGCTTTGCCGAACTGGAAACTTTTTCCAATGTATTACAGTATCCTGAGAATATGAAGGGTAACTGGTATCAGCAATTTAGCAACAGCAATGATATTACTCTTGAACTGGCTTGTGGCAAAGGTGAATACGCCGTAGGGCTTGGAAGTATGTTTCCGCAACGCAACTTTATTGGTGTTGATTTGAAAGGCAACCGCATCTGGGTAGGTGCAAAAAAAGCGATACAGGAAGGATTGAAAAATGTGGCATTTCTGCGTACACAAATAGACCAGGTAACTGATTATTTTGCACCGGGTGAAGTGTCTGAAATCTGGATCACATTTCCCGACCCGCAACTGCGAATGTCGAAAGCAAAGAAAAGGCTGACACACCCAAAGTTTCTCCGGCTTTACCAGCAATTTCTGGCACCTGAGGGGCTGATACACCTGAAAACCGACAGCCCGGATTTATACCTCTTTACAAAACTTGTCATTCAGTTGTATGATTGTCCACTGCACACAGATATGGACAATGTGTACGCAACTGAACAGATTCCAGATGGATTGAAAATAAAAACACACTACGAGTCACTGGATATTGCCGGAAGCAACCGGGTTCATTATTTGTGTTTCTCTTTACCGGAAACGATTGCCGGAAAAGAAAAAGACGGGCAATTGAAGCAATTATTACTTCAGGAGGAAGCAAATGATTAAAGGGGTAGATTATTATATAAATGATAAAGGTCTTCTGGTGTTTACTGAAAAGTATCATATTGAAAGAGGCAACTGTTGCGGCAAAGGCTGTTTGCACTGCCCCTATGATTATGAAAATGTGCAGGAGCCAGACAGAACGATGTTGCTAAATCAAAAAAAGAAAAGAGAACAATAATCTCTGCAATATTTTCCGCCTGCTTTATTTTATCTTTATTTCATGCCTTCTAAAAAAAGAAAGGAAGAAAAGCTAAGGGTAATCACTCCATCAGGTAAAAGAGATGAGAGTTTTTTTGAGCTGGTATTTGAGGTAGTACGTCAGATACCGTTTGGCCGTGTTACTTCTTATGGAGCAGTAGCAGCCAGTATTGGTGCGAAATCATCTGCCCGTATGGTAGGGTGGGCTATGAACGGAAGCCATAGAGTAAAACCCAAAGTGCCGGCACACCGTGTGGTAAACCGGAACGGTATGCTGAGCGGTAAGTTTCATTTTGGCACACCAACCGCCATGGAAAACCTGCTGAAGAAAGAAGGTATAAAAGTCAATGGTGATAGGGTGGTTGACTTTAAGAAACTGTTCTGGGACCCCACGGTTGAATTAGGTCTTTAATTTCTTTACATCTTTTTAACACATATTCTTTGTGAATATTTTTCCGCCACAGCTCATAAGGTAAAACCACTTTATGAGAAAAATTTTCATTGCAATGCTGTGCATTTCTCTCTTTTCGTGTAACAGCCAGCAAGAACCTCAGCAAAACAATGTTCCTGAAGCGCTGCAGGAAAACAATACCACCGAAGAAATCAGTTTTTCAAAAAAAAGAGCTCCGGAAAACCTGCTGGAAGAACTGTATGAAGAAAAGCTGGAGAAAACACCCGATCTGCAGATGCTCGAAAATAAAATCAGCGAACTGGCAGGCCGTTATGGAGACTCAACAGTTTCCTTTGGCCTTTTTAAAACAAAGAACGAAGCATACTTCAGCAATGCAAAGAGTTTTCTTGCAGGCCGAATGCCGGATTCATTGTTACAAAAGGAGGCAGAAACATTACTAACCAAGGCAGAAAATGATTACAAAAACAGTATTGCAGGGTTGTCAGTACTTGAAAATACTATTTTGGGAAACAATATTTCAATTGATGACAGGCACAATATGCTGAAATTGGTGGTGTCGCTTGCTATGATGAAGCAATATCAAAAAGAGAATTTGCCTTCCCCAAAACCATTGCAGCATGTTATTGCTGAGCAGAACGGACTGATGAATAACCTGGATAAGACAATTGCACAAAATAAATAAATTACCCGGTTACAAACCGGTAGCCAACGCCTTTAATGGTAATAATTTCAAGTGAAGGGTCGGCTTTCAGGTAGTTGCGAAGCTTGGTAATGTACACATCAAGGTTGCGGCTGTTAAAAAAGGAATCATTGCCCCAGAGCAGGTTGAGTATATCACGTCGGTCAATAATAGCATTGCGGTTTTCATACAGCAGACGCAACAATTCACTTTCCCGAAAAGAAAGCTTGCGTTCTTCTTTACCGTCAGTGAGCACCTGCCTGTTTACAATAAACCTGAACTGCCCCAGCGGAACAACGCCGTTGGTAATTTTTTGTGAACCTTCCGGTTTGGTGCGCAGCAGGTTGTGGATGCGTACAATCAACTCCTCCATGCTGAAGGGTTTTCGGATGTAGTCATTACCGCCTTGTGAAAAGCCTTTGATCACATCAGCCGTTTGTGTTTTTGCAGTAAGAAAGATAATAGGTACTTCTTCATTCAGTTCCCGTATCTCTCCGGCAATGGCAAAGCCGTCTTTATTCGGCAGCATTACATCAAGCACACAGATATCAGGAGTTGTTTTTTTAAAAAGGGCTGTCACTTTTGCGCCGTCCTCTTCCATGAAGACATCAAAGCCGCGGCTTTCCAGGCTTTCCCGGACTATTTTTCCAAGGAACTGTTCGTCTTCTGCGTACAGCACTTTTGTTTTGCTCATATTGATGCTTTGGGTAGTGTGATGATAAATGTGGTGCCTTTGCCGGGCTGGCTTTCCAGTTCAATTGTTCCGTTATGCTTTTTCACCACCTGTGCCACATAGCTAAGGCCCAGGCCATATCCTTTTGCATTGTGTGTATCGCCATGCGGCACCCGGAAGAACTTTTCAAATACTTTGCTCCGGTATTCGGGAGGAATGCCCATACCATTATCGCTGATGGTAAGCGTAACGGTGCTGCTGTTGTCTTTAATATCAATATTGATTGCGGGATTTTCGCCGCCGTATTTTAAAGCATTGTCAACAAGATTGAAGATGACACTTTGCAGGTGCAGCCTGTCGCCTTCAACGGTGGTGTTACCTTCTTCTGTTTTACTGATAGTGGCATGATATTTTTCTAACTGTAACCGCATGGAGGCAAGCACTTCACCGGCGATGACAGACAAATTCACCGGTTCGGGCTTCATATCCATTTCCTTTTTTTCGAACATGGACAGCTTCAGCACTTTATCGACCAGCAGACTGAGGCGTTGCAGTTCGTTCTTTGAAATAGAAAGATATTCCTGTGTACGCTGCGGGTTATCGGTAACATTAAAATTCTGCAATGCCTCTATGGCCACACCTACTGTGGCAATCGGTGTTTTCAGTTCGTGGGTGATGTTGCTGATGAATTCATTCTTCAGTTCGGCGAGCCGCCGTTGCTTCAGCAGGTTGCGGTAGAGCAGCACAAAAGACAGAATAGTAATGCCGAGCAGCAATATTGAAAATAAAACAGGCAGGGCTATCCGGCGGATGAGATACGGGAAGGCATTGCCTGTGCTCAGCCGGTAAGTAACCGGGTGTGCAAGGCCTACTGTTACCTGATGAAAGGCCATCTCATCGGATACCGGGATGCTGTCTTTCTTAATGATGCGGAACGGGATATTTATTTTTTCTTTTTGCAGTGCCTTGCTGAAAGCCGAATCAATTTCTGTTATACGCAGTGAATCCTGGAGGGAGTCAACACCATACAACATACGGATGATATGTTCGCCGGGTACCGGCTTTTGTACTTTGAAATCAAGTGGGAGGTGTTCCCCATCAACAGAGGAGACATCACTGCTCATGGAAATAATCATCCGGCCTGTTTTGGTTGAATCTTTCAGCTTGGTTCTGATCACATTGATGGATGAAATAACATCACGGCCGGGAGGAAATTTCAGGTTGGTGTCTTTTTTATTGGAGGCAACAACAATTTTAATATTGCGGCCGGTGCTGTCTTTTCCGGTCCATCCGGCATTGTCCAGTTTAAACTTTGCGGCCTGCAATTGCAGCATGATTTCCCGGAAGGTGAAATCTGTTTTTATGTCAAGCGACTTTTTTTCCCGCTGGTAGGTTTGCTGCAGCCAGTACAACTGAAAACCGGTAATGCCTATGATGGCGATGAGCATGAAAATGCCCGGCCAGGAGTGGCGGGATAACAAGCGGCGTTTTGTATGACCGGTTTTCTTTTGCATTTGCTTTGCCAAAAGTAAAGAACCTGCTGAGTAAGTTCTGCCTGCGTTAACCTTTATTAACCATTTGAAAAGGTGGCTTAACTTATCTTGCGCAGCACTGTAATTAGTTTTGGCAAAAATTAAATCATGATGAAGAAATCAGTTTTCACTGTTGCAGTTGCGTTGCTGGCTGCACTTTCAGGATGGGCGCAGCAGCAAAGCGGAACCGTAAGTTATGACCGTACTGTAAAACTCCAGTTCAGTTTTGCCGGTATGCCGGGTATGGAGCATAATGTGCCGAGCAGCCGTACGGATAAATATGAGCTGAGTTTTGCCAACGGCCAAACACTGTGGAAGCAGGCCGAGCAGGACCAGCCGGATGATGCCAGTTTTAGTACTGAAGGCGGTGCACAGATACGCATGGTGGTGGCGGGCAGCAACGATGTGCTGTTCACCAACCTGGAAACCGGCAAGAAGGTAGAGAAGCGGGAATTGTTTGACAAAACTTTCGTTGTGGATGACAGCATTACCAAACTAAAGTGGAAAATGACCGGTGAAGCCAAAACCATACTTGAGCATACTTGCATGAAGGCTACCAGCACCCGCATCAGCAAGTGGATGACGATGAATATGGATAACGGAGTGATGGAACGAAAAGAGATTGAGGACACTGCTGTGATTGTGGCCTGGGTGGCGACTGATATTCCTGTGTCGGCAGGACCCGGAGAGTTTCAGGGGCAACTGCCGGGGCTGATACTGGAGATGGATATTAAAGATGGCTCACAGATTTACAAAGCCACCGCTATCTCTGACAAGGTAAAGGCAGAAGATATTAAAGAACCAACAGGCAAAAAACGCTACACTGCTGAAGAGTTTAAGGCAGAAAGGGAAAAGATGATGAAAGAGATGGAACAAAATATGCCTGGTGGCCCCGGCAACAGGCGGATTATCAGGATGAATTGATTTGATAAAGAAGAATGTGGCATTGCAATGTCTCAGGCATCAGACCTGAAGGTATTAGTGGCATAGTCTGAAAACTTCTGTATAGGCAATAAAAAAAGCCACCCGTTTGAGGTGGCTTAACTGTGGACCCTGCTGGGATCGAACCAGCGACCCTCTGATTATGAGTCAGATGCTCTAACCGTCTGAGCTAAGGGTCCTTTCCGGATGGTTACGGAACCCGTTGGGGGCTGCAAAAATAGTAAATAATAATTATTATATCCTTCTTAACCAATCTTTAACCGAAAGAAAAATATATTTGCGACCTTAATAAGACTTATGAAGAAGATTTTTGCATTAGTAATTAGCGGATTAATCGTTACCGGACTTACAGCACAGGAAACCCCGGCACCAGAAAAGAAAAAAGAAAAAGTTGTTCTTAGCAGCAGATCTAACGATCACCTGATGTTGCAATTAGGCTACACCACCTGGGCTGGTATTCCCGATACTATCAACCAGAAAGGCTTGTCAAAAAGTTTTAATGCTTACTTTATGTTTGACTTCCCGTTTAAAACCAGTCCTAAATTAAGCATTGGTGTGGGAGCTGGTATAGGAAGCGACCATATCACTTTTACTAAAACCAACTTGGGTATCAAAGAAAACACTTCTGCTATCCATTTCACCAATGTGCCGGATACCAACCACTATAAGAAAACAAAACTGGCCACAGTATATTTTGAGGCACCGGTTGAACTGCGTTTTTCTGCCAATCCCGAAACCGGAAAAGGAATAAAAGCCGCCCTTGGGGTAAAAGTGGGTACCTTGCTGAATGCACATACCCGCAATACAAAATACGAAGACAAAAGCGGAAACCTGCTGAATGACTATGTAATGAAAGAGTCCAGCAAACGGTTCTTTAATAAAACAAGAATCTCGGGTATGGCCCGTCTTGGTTACGGACATTTCACCCTTTATGGCAGTTACCAGTTTACGCCTTTGTTTAAAGATGGCTCTGGGCCGGAAGTGAGACCTTTTTCTATCGGAGTTACCTTAAGCGGACTGTAATACATACAATATTTTTTTATGAGAGCGGTTCATACTACTGAGCCGCTCTTTTTTATTCCGGCTGGTGCCGGTGATTTACCTTTGCACCTCTTTTCTGCCTGTCAGAAAACCAATAAAAACATGATTGACAAAAGAAATAAAATACAAAGTGAAGAAAAAGCGGTGCTGGTAGGGCTGGTACATAAAGACCAAACCGAACAGCAGGTACAGGAGTATTTAGACGAACTGGCCTTTCTGGCTGAAACCGCCGGGGCTGTTGCAATAAAACGATTTACCCAAAAACTGCCTCATCCCGACAGCCGCACTTTTGTAGGTAAGGGCAAACTCGAAGAGATATGCCAGTATATACAGGGAAAAGATGTTCGCATTGTCATCTTCGACGACGAACTGAGCGGCGCACAAATCAACAATATAGAAAAAGCACTGGATGTAAAAACCATCGATCGCAGCGATTTGATTCTTGACATTTTTGCCCGCAGGGCCAAAACTGCACAAGCTAAGGCACAGGTAGAACTGGCGCAATACCAGTACATCCTTCCCAGGCTGCGTGGAATGTGGAAACACTTAGAAAGGCTGGGGGGTGGTATTGGCACCCGTGGCCCCGGAGAAACAGAAATTGAGACCGACCGCCGTATTGTAAGGGATAAGATTTCGCTGCTGCGCAAACGCCTTTCGGAGATAGACAAGCAGGCGTTTACACAGCGTAAAGACAGGGGCGAATTTATACGGGTGGCTCTCGTGGGTTATACCAATGTGGGCAAAAGCACCCTGATGAATATTCTGAGCAAAAGGGATGTATTTGCTGAGAATAAACTCTTCGCTACATTAGATACCACCACCAGCAAAGTGGTGTACGAAAACACTCCTTTCCTGTTGAGTGATACGGTTGGTTTCATCCGTAAACTGCCACACCATTTGGTGGAAAGCTTTAAAAGTACACTCGACGAAGTAAGAGAAGCTGATATATTGCTGCATGTGGTGGATATATCGCACCCGAACTATGAAGACCAGATTGCTGTGGTAAACAAAACCCTGCAGGAACTGAATGTGGCAGAAAAACCCACACTCACCATCTTCAACAAAATGGACTTGTATGAGCAAACCACTTTTGACGAGTGGCTGGGCGATGATACTAAGAATGAAATACTGCAGGACTTGTACGACAGGTGGAACTATGAAACCAATAACCATGCTGTATTTGTTTCTGCCACCGAAAGAAGAAACCTGGAGGCACTTCGTAAAACAATTCTTGATAAGGTAAGAGAACTCTACCGCATCCGTTATCCGTATAAAACAGAATTCCTCTACTGATGGCTGATAAATACACCTGGCACAAAGTAGCAGACTATATAAATGAACTGCCGTTTGCAGCCAACAACATTGCAGTGGTTGAAGCCAATGGAAAGAAAATTTGCATCGGGCGGCACCAGGAAGAACTGTTTGCCTTTGCTTATAAATGTCCGCATGCAGGTGGCATTATGGCTTTGGGCCATATCGATGCGCTGGGTAATGTGGTATGTCCGCTGCACCGGTACAAGTTTAGCATGAAAAACGGAAGAAATGTAAGCGGCGAGGGTTATTACCTGAAACACTGGCCTGTTGAGACAAGAGGTGATGCTGTTTATGTGGGAATAGAGGGAATTGGCGGTTTTTTAGGAGTTTTCGGGTAAAAAAATATTGTGGATTTAGTGTTGAAAAGACAAAACCCTTATTTTTGCACTCCCTAAAACGGGAAGGTATTCCTCCTTAGCTCAGTTGGTTAGAGCATCTGACTGTTAATCAGAGGGTCTCAGGTTCAAGTCCTGAAGGGGGAGC
>CALLZY010000268.1 GCA_937858715.1 uncultured Chitinophagaceae bacterium
TTTTTTGCTGCATGGCGATAATATCAGTTACTATGAAAAAGCCCTTTCGGTCATAAACCCTGAGGTGAAGAAAGTGGTGTGGGATGAATATTTCCTGAGCAAACGGAACAAGGAAGAAAATGCTGATAAGAAGAAAGGATGGTTCAGTGTGCTGATGAACCTGGAGAACAGCCAGGGCAATAAACCTTTCCGGGCGGCATTTTGGGTGCTGCTTGCACTGCTTGCCATTTATGTGCTGATGGAGATGCGCAGGAAGCAGCGTTTTATTCCGGTTATCAAATCACCGAAAAACGATTCGCTTGATTTTGTAAAAACCATCGGCAGGCTGTACTACGACAAAGGCGACCATAAGAACCTGTGCCGTAAGATGGCGGCATATTTTCTCGAATACATCCGCAGCCAGTATAAGCTGCCTACGAATAACCTTGATGAAAAATTTATTACCCAACTGCAATACAAAACCGGTGTAGAGGAACAGGAGATAAAGCAAATCATTTATTTCATCAATTACCTGGATGAAGGCGCACCGGTGGGGAAACAGCAGTTAGCCGGATTTCATGAACAGTTAGAAAACTTTTATAAAAAAGCATAAACCATAAAAAATGGATACACCCTTATTTGAACAAAGAACTGATTTGTCGGCACTGAATGAAGCGGTGCTGTCCATCACTACTGAGATAAAGAAAATCATCGTGGGGCAGGATGAAATGGTGCGGCTGATAATTGCAGCCCTGCTGGCGGATGGGCATGTGCTGATTGAAGGGGTGCCGGGAGTGGCCAAAACGCTTACAGCCAAGTTAGTGGCGAAGAGTGTGAATGCAGGTTTTTCCCGCATCCAGTTTACCCCCGACCTGATGCCTTCGGATGTGCTGGGCACACCGGTATTTAATCCCCGTGAGGCAAGTTTTGAATTTAAGAGAGGCCCGGTGTTCAGCAATATTGTGCTGGTGGATGAAATTAACAGGGCCCCGGCAAAGACACAATCGGCCCTGCTGGAGATAATGGAGGAAAGGCAGGCAACAGTGGATGGTAAAACATACCCGATGGCCTCGCCGTTTATGGTGCTGGCCACGCAGAACCCTGTAGAGCAGGAGGGCACTTACCGTTTACCTGAAGCACAGTTAGACAGGTTCCTGTTTAAGATATTGGTTCCCTATCCCACCGAAGCAGAAGAACTGACGATACTGTCACAGTTTCATGCGATGGGCAACACTGCAGCGCTGAGTGTGGTGAACCCGGCATTAAGTGCCGAGCAGATTGTATCGCTGCGCCAGCAGATAAAGCAGCAGATTATTGAAGAAAAGCTGTTGCAGTTTATCGCAAAACTGGTACACCAGACCCGCAATCATAAATCCATTTACTTAGGTGCATCACCGAGGGCATCATTAGCCATTATGAATGCATCAAAGGCGGTGGCTGCCATGATGGGAAGAGATTTTGTAACACCGGAAGATATTTTGTCGGTAGTACCGCCGGTGCTGCGTCACCGCATCATACTTTCACCCGATAAAGAAATGGAAGGCATAACGGAAGATGATGTGATTAAACAGATTGTTCATGGGATGGATGTGCCGAGGTAGTTAATTAGTTAGTGAAAGACTCAATAATCAATATTAAATAATCAATTTTCAAGTAAGCAAAAGATGGCTCAAAGGATTTATGATTTAGAAGACAGGCTGGTTGAATTTGCGAGCCGCATTATTGATGTAGTAGAGAACCTTCCTGATACAAGGGCAGGTAACTATATAGCCGGTCAGTTAATCCGCTGCGGACTGGCACCTGCATTGTTGTATGGGGAAGCGCAAGGGGCCGAATCGCCGGATGATTTTGTTCATAAGATGAAAATTGTATTGAAAGAGCTGAAAGAAAGCCGTGTTTGCCTGAAACTGATTATCAAAAAAGAAATGATAAAGCCGGTAAACCGTTTGACGGGATTGAGAAATGAATGTGAAGAGCTGATAAAGATTATTGCCAAGAGTGTGGAAACTGCAAAGGCCAATAAGACCAGGAAAAAGTGATAAAAAGCAAAGACTTGTACTGACTTGAGCATTGAATATTGATTGTTTTCTGTTGAATATTTAAATATACTCCATTGCACAAAACCCTCTACTTCAACAAAATTGTTTACTACATCGCAGGTGCGGGGGCTGTGCTGTATGTGGTGAGTTATTTTGTGCCCTCATTCTACCGGGTGGCGGGACTGCTGCTGTTGCTGCTGGCCATTGCCCTGCTGGTGGATTTTCTTTTGCTGTACATAAAGAGGGACGGAGTGGTGGCTGAAAGAATTGCCGGTGACCGTTTCAGCATTGGTGATGAGAACAAAGTGGTGATTTCGCTGAAAAATAATTATGGGTTTACGGTTCGTACCGGTATTATTGACGAGTTGCCTGTACAGTTCCAGGATCGGGACTGGCTGCGGAAAGTGGAAATGAAAGGCGGCGAACAACATTTGCTTACTTATCAATTGCGGCCTGTGTCGAGAGGGGAATATGAGTTCAACGATATAAATGTGTATGTGCATGCACCGCTGCGTTTGGTGAAGCGGCGTTTTATCTTCCCGGCACAGCAGGTGGTAAAAGTATATCCTTCATACATGCAGATGCGGCGTTACCAGTTGCTGGCAGTGAGCAACCGCCTGCAGGATGCGGGAGTGAAGAAGATTAGAAAGATAGGGCACAGTATGGAATTTGAGCAGATAAAGGAATACGTAAGAGGGGATGATTACCGCACCATCAACTGGAAAGCAACGGCAAGAAAGCCCGAACTGATGGTGAACAGTTATACTGATGAGCGGAGCCAGCAGATATACTGCCTTATCAACAAAGGGCGGGTGATGAAGATGCCGTTTAACGGGCTGACCCTGCTTGATTATGCCATCAACGCATCATTGGTATTATCGAATGTGGCACTGGTAAAACAGGACAGGGCAGGCATTATCACTTTTGAAAAAAACATTGACGGCTTTCTGCAGGCAGATAAAAAACCTACACAGATGAACCTTGTGCTGGAGACACTGTACAAGCAGAAAACGGATTTCCTGGAGCCTGATTTTGAAAAGCTATATTCAGTCATCCGCAACAGGATTACCAACCGCAGCCTGCTGGTGCTGTTCACCAATTTCGAATCGCTGGAAAGCCTGCAGCGGGAATTACCGGCACTGCAGAAAATGGCCAAGTATCACCTGCTGCTGGTGGTATTTTTTGAGAATACGGAATTAAAGCAGCTTACCGATGATTCGCCTGCCACCATGGAAGGCATCTATATCAAAACCATTGCAGAAAAATTTGCTTACGACAAACGGCAGATGGTTAAAGAGCTGCACAAGTATGGCATTCCATCCATTTTAACCACACCGGAGAGCCTTACGGTGAATACTATTAACAAGTACCTTGAGCTGAAGACAAGAATGTCGATTTAAGCCGGAAGTCAGAGGTCGGAGGTCAGAAGCCGGAAGCCGGAAGGAGGGCATTACGTTATATTTGCCGCATGGATTTTAGTAAAGCCTCTTTTGAAGCCGGACAGGTGTTGCTGATTGATAAGCCGTTGCACTGGACATCCTTCGATGTGGTGCGAAAACTCCGGAACCTGATATACATAAAAAAGATTGGGCATGCCGGTACATTAGATCCGCTGGCCACCGGGTTACTTATTGTTTGCACCGGTAAGTTTACCAAACGCATCAATGAATACATGGCGCAGGAAAAAGAATACACCGGTACTTTTACACTGGGAGCTGTTACACCCACTTATGACCTGGAAAGTGAACCTGAAAACTTTAAACCTGTTGAAGGAATTACTGCTGAACAACTGAATGAAGCTGCTGCAAAAATGACCGGAGAGATCATGCAGGTGCCACCGGCACACTCAGCAATAAAAGTAGATGGGAAAAGGGTATATGAATTAGCCCGTGCAGGCAAGGAGGTGAAATTAGAACCCCGCAAAGTGACTATTAAAGAATTTGAAATGACAGAAGTGTCGATGCCGGTTGTTCACTTCCGGATTATTTGTTCCACCGGCACTTATATCCGCAGCATGGCCAATGATTTTGGTGTGTTGCTCGGTTGCGGGGCATACCTGAGCAGTTTGCGAAGGACAAGGATTGGCGATTTTTCTGCCAGTGATGCATTTACTATGGAAAATTTCCAGGAGCAGATTCCGGCTGATTATAAAATGAAGGGGTAGTTAATGCC
>CALLZY010000269.1 GCA_937858715.1 uncultured Chitinophagaceae bacterium
CCAGCCAGCAACTTAAAGAGTTCCTCACAGAGTTTAACAACAGGCTTCAGATAATCTTCACCAATGCGCAGAGAGCCGATAGTTTGTCTAAGATGAAGAATAGTGACAGCCTGCTGCAGGCAATTGATCTGACATTGCAACGCAATGCTATCGAGCTTAAGAATCTGAGCAATTCTGCGATAAAGAAAAGTAACAATGCCGCATTATCAATGTTCGTTCTTGGGTACTACCAGGGGCTTGCAGGCAACCCTGCTTATATGCTGGAGCCAATGTCAAAGCTGGATGTTACTACGGTTGTGGAAGAAGCGGTTAAGAAGTTTCCGGAACATAAAGGCGTTGCCGCAATACATGAATCATTGTTGGGTTGGGTAGGCAAAATGGCCCCAGAATTTTCTTTACCAGATCCAAATGGAAAAGAGATCAAGCTCAGCTCTTTCCGTGGAAAATATGTGTTGGTAGATTTTTGGGCCAGCTGGTGCAAACCTTGTCGTATGGAAAATCCGTTTGTTGTGAAAGCCTATAATCGCTTTAAGGATAAAAACTTTACTGTGCTGGGTGTTTCTCTTGACAGTAACGGAAAAAAAGACGAATGGATGAAGGCAGTGATGAAAGACAGTCTTACCTGGGCTCATGTAAGTGATTTGATGTATTGGAGCAGCCCGGTAATACCTCTTTACAAAATTGAAGGCATACCTTTTAATGTGTTGGTTGACCCGGAAGGGAAAGTAATTGCTCAGGCACTCAGAGGAGAAGAACTGGAAAAGAAACTCGAATCTGTCTTGAAATAATAAAATAGCAGATAATAAAAAAACCTCCGTATTACGGAGGTTTTTTTATTGTATATAATCTTAATATCCCGGGTTTTGTACAACAATCGGATTTGAAACAATCTCTGGATTAGGGATTGGCCATAAGAACCTGTAATCAGAATAAGCAATTGCAGCCTGGCCAGGGGTATAACTATTGCCGCAACCATATATTGCAGTGCCAGATGCTCCGTTTGCCGCTTTTGCGGGAATACCATTTGTTGTATAGTCGGCGTCCTGTGACAAACGGTGAATATCGCCCCAGCGTTTACCTTCCATTAAAAATTCTATTCTCCTTTCTAATAAGATGCCCTTGACTAAATCAACAGGTGTTGCAAAATTTGCAGCAACGTACTGGTTTGTTGCCGGGCTGGGAATTGCCCGGTTACGTACACAGTTTAACAAATCAATTGCCCGCTGACTAACAGTGCCGCTTACTCTTGCTTCTGCTTCTGCTTGCATAAGTAAAACTTCTGCATACCGTATCTGAGGTGCATAATCACCTCTGGTTACATAGTCCCTGTACTTCGTAGTAAACAAACTAGTGCCGTTGTTGGCGTTGGTACCAAAGCCGTAAAGCAGAGTTCTCCTTGTATCGTCACAGCGCCACCCTGTATTATTCCAAATAATGGGTGATACAGCTACAAGGCCCCGGCCCCCAAGATTTGCAGCACCTAACATTGCAGCAAGACCTCCATTTACATTTGGCGCATCTATATTATTGTTTCTAACAGAAAAAATACTTTCGGTGTTCGTTGCATTACTGATAAAGGGGCCATCCGGAGCAGCAGTGAGTGCATGCCCGCCAATCGGACTGGTAAATGAAGATGGGGTAAGTGGTGTAATTGTGGCAGGGATAAGCTTATTTCCTTCAGTTATCACACCGGCCCAATCACCCATATGCAGTTTTACACGCATCTTTAAAGCAATGGCAGCTGCTTTTGTTGCCCTTACCGGTCTGTCAGCGTTGCCCCTGGGGGGTGTTGCAGAAAGGTTTGTTTCACAAAAATCCAGGTCTCTGAGTATTCTTCTATAAACAGTATCGGCAATATCCCTTGGCAAATTTCGTATCTGGTTAGCATCTGCTATTGTTTTCACTGCAAAATCCCTGTATGGAATGCCTGTAAGGCCGCCGTTACCATCACGATATGGCCTTGCCCACATCAGCATCAGTTCGTGGTGGGCCATAGCCCTCAGAAAACGACTCTCTGCTTCATATTGGGCAGAAACAGCAGTAGTCAATACGGCTGTGTTTCCCGCTTGCCTGAAACCTGCTATCCCATCATTAGCCTTATTAATCAAAGCATACAATCCGTTCCAGTGGGCTTCACAGTTGGCACTGGTGGAATTATAAGTAGCCTGGTAGGTTATCTGATAAAATGCTGCTATGTTAATAACATCTTCACCGCGACAATCGCCTTGTGCAATATTAGCGGCCCCAAATGGGTAACCTCTTAATGTGCCATCTGTATACGCCCCACTTTGGGCTGCATCATAAATACCATTAAGTGTTGTTTCGCATTTTGCCGCAGTACTAAAAGCCTGGTCTGCCGGCACAGAAGTATAAGCAGAAAGATCAACAGCCTTTTTACATCCGGAAAAAGCAATTGCAATTGCCGGAAGAATAGCTGCATATTTCAGTATTTTTTTCATATATAATATCTTTTAAGTTCTTGTTAGTGAATAATCAGAATCCAACATTTAGTCCGAATGAAATTGTCCTGATTTGCGGAGAAACCCGGTCATCAATACCGCCTGCAGTAATGTTATCTGGGTCTGCTCCGGTATATTTAGTCCATACATACAGGTTCTGGCCCTGAACAAAGAAGCGGAGACTCTCCACATTGCCTTTTGTAATCCGGCTAACCAGTTCTTTATCCATTGTATATGCAAACGAAATATTCTGCAGCCTTATATAATCTCCTTTTTCCACAAAGCGGGATATTGCCAGACCGTTTTGATTGATGCGGTTGCTTTGGCCCCAATAAAGTTTAGGCACATTGGTAACATCGCCAGGCTTGGTCCAGCGTTCTAATATTTCAACGCCATTGTTATGGAAACTGTTGCTTAACAAAGTTTCCTGCCTGGTGACATTCATTATCTTATTGCCACCTGAATATCGGAACATCACTTCCATCTCAAACTGCTTATAACGGAAACTGTTTGTAAATGCCCCAAAGTATGTCGGGATTCCCTGACCAAGGTTTTGCCTGTCATTAAAAGTTAAGCTGGTTACATTCGAACTTAAAAGGTTACCATCGTTCGGGCTGGTAATATAGTAATACTGACCATTTACACTGCTATGCACCACCAGTCTGCCATCTGCTTTATAATACATCGGAAAACCATTCGCTGTGTTAACCCCTGCATACTGGTAGCCATGGATAATATTAATCGGGTCACCAACCCGGATTAAATTATATACGCCATTCGGGATGTAAGGTACAGGTGTACCGTTTACATCATATAATTCAGTGATCTTGTTTTTAACATTAGAATAGTTAAAGTTGAAGTCCCATCCAAAATCTTTCTTCCTTATCACCGAAACATCAAGAGCGAATTCAATTCCTTTGTTTACAAGTTTACCAATATTCTGTTGTATGCTATTGCCAGGTACACCGCCGCTGGGAGGTGTAGGTACTGCAAGCACCAGGTTATCAACGTCGTTTTTAAACCAGTCAAGAGTAATATTAGCCCTGCCTCTTAACATTCCAATTTCAACTCCAAAATCATATTTAGCACTTGTTTCCCATTGTAGATCGGGGTTACCAATAAAGTTGAGTCCAATTGCATTGAGCCCGCCATAAAGAACCGGGCCATATGTGGCAGATAAATAGGGAAGGCCTCCTAATGTATTGCCCACTTTTGCATACGAGTACTTCAACTTAACATCACTGAACCATTTGCTGAGGAAGCTATTATCTTTCCATGCTTTTTCTTCAGACAGCCTCCATCCTAATGAATAACCGGGAAAGTTACCATAACGTTTGTTGGCAGCAAGAGAACTTTGTCCATCACGACGGATAGAGGCCTGGAAGAAATATTTATTTTTATAGTCGTAGTTAAACCTTCCGAATAAAGATTCAAAACCTGACCTTGAATATGAACCACCAATGTTCTGGGTTGATGCAGAATTTGAAATCAGGTTCTCCTTAAGGAAGAAGAAATCAGAAAAACTTTGACCTTGAGCAGATACTATCTTGAATTCCTGTTTTTGCAGTTCATGGCCTGCTGTTAAATAAAAATTATGGTTTCTGCCAATGTTCAGGTTGTAATTGAAATAGTTCTGCCAGGTATAGCGAAGAATATTCTGGCTGGAGTTAAACCCTAAGCCATTTGCGCTGTACCCGTCACCATGGCGTGGATCCCAACTTTGAAATCCATAATCATTAAACCAGTCACCGGCCAGTTGAGAACGGAATTTTAGCTTTTTGGTAAATGATAATTCAATAAAAGCTGTATTAAATATCCTGTACGTTTCTGAACTGTATTTATTTACCTGGGTAGTAAAGGCAACATTCGTAAAGTTATCATCAACACTTATGGTGTTAGGGCCAATGGGAATTGAATTGGCATTAGGAAAACTGATATTATAACCACTTGGGTGCAGGTTATTATATGGAGCTACATTGGGCAACAACCGAAGCGCTGATACAATTGCGCCACTTAAGCTGTTCCCACCGTTGTTTTGATCGGTATTGTACTGTCTTGTAACCAAAAGGTTGTTACCAATTTTAATAAAATTGTTAACATCATGTTCGAGATTGAATCTTGCCCTCATCAGATTGTTCGAATTACTCCTGACTGTACCCTGTTGTTTGGAGTAGTTAAGGGAAAAGAAAAATAAAGTTTTTTGTCCGCCACCCTGAAAACTCAGGTTGTGGTTTTGTACCAGCGCATTATCTATAAGTGCAATGCTTTGCCAGTCTGTATTGGTGCCCCCGGGATTTACACCGGCACGGTTTGCAGAACCAGAGTTAATAAATTTTTCATTAGAGATTGCTACGAACTGATCTGCATTCAGCAGGTCGAAGCGTTTCAATACATTACTAAGGCCAATGCTGGCATCATAGTTAACCCTTGCTTTACCTTTCGAACCTTTCTTTGTTGTAATCATTACAACACCTCCTGCAGCTCTTGAACCAAAAATAGCTGTTGCCGAACCATCTTTCAGAACTTCGATATTCTCAATGTCTGCAGGGTTAATATCCGCCAGTTGGTTAGAGTTTGTTGTGTTTGCCAGGTTACCGCTTATAATTGGAATACCATCTACAACAAATAATGGACCCTGACCCTGAGTAATCGAGTTAATGCCTCGAACAAAAATTCTTGCTGGCTGATTAACAAGACCGCTTTGGTTCGTCACCTGTACTCCAGCAGCCCTTCCGGCAAGTTGCTTATCTATTGAAGGCGTAACAAGATTTGCAATTTCTTTTGCATCCACTTTTGACGCAGAGCCGGTGAAGGCTTTCTTTTGCTGTGTGCCATAACCCACAACCACAACTTCATCCATCACCCTTTCTTCACCTTTTAAAACAAAGGACATATTGGTTTGTGAGCCAATATCCATATCCTGTGATAAGTAACCAACTGCTGACACAGTTATTGTTTCGGCAGTTGCGGATACAGGAAGACTAAATGTGCCATCGGTTTTAGTGTTGGTACCGATAGTTGTACCCTTAACCATTACTGAAGCATTGGCAACAGGCAGGCCTTTATCGTCGGTAACCTTACCCGTAATAGTACGTTGTGCCATTGCCTGCACGGCAAAAAACACAACACCGAAAAGCAGTAAGAACAGTTTTCTCATGAGCATTTTAGTTTTAGTATATAAAAAGTTCAAAGTCCCGCTGACCCATTGACAGGCTCAGGAGGGGCTGAAATTAATTAACCTTTAACGAAAATATAAAAAAAACACCTGATTTTTCTATTATAAATTGGATTGGAATACTATGGTGTCAGCCGCTTCTGATTTTTGACAGAATTTATTGGAAGTTTGCTGCATATCAGGTATAGTGTAAAAGGGGAATCTGTTACTTTTTCCCCTTATTTAGTGAAATGAGCAATGCAGGCAACAGCACAAGATTTGTAAAAGTGGCTGTAACCAGCGTAAGGGAGGTAAGCCAGCCCAAGGCCATGGTGCCGCCAAACCGGCTAAAGCAGAAAATGACAAAGCCGGCGATAAGCACAAACGAGGTATAAATTATGCTGATTCCGGTGCTGTGGATGGTTTCAATTACCGTTTGCATAATGTTTTTGCCATTGCGGGGCAGTTCCTGCTTGTAATTAACCAGGAAACGGATGGTAATATCAATAGCAATACCCAAGGCAACACTAAACACCAGCACAGTGGATGGCTTTAAAGGCACACCCACCCAGCCCATTACACCGGCTG
>CALLZY010000270.1 GCA_937858715.1 uncultured Chitinophagaceae bacterium
ACAACCGGCTTAATATCCAATGCGGCAGTATTATCTCTTTCACTGTATGTAAACACATGCAGGTATGATACATCCAGCTGGTGCAGGAAATCAAATGTTTCTTTAAAGTCCTCATCTGTCTCACCAGGGAAACCCACAATTACATCCACACCAATGGCGCAATGCGGCATTAAAGATTTAATGTAGCTCACCCTGCTGGCATATAGTTCTCTCTTATACCTGCGCCGCATCAGTCCCAATATTTTATTGCTGCCACTTTGCAGTGGAATATGAAAGTGCGGCATGAACTTTTTACTGGCTGCCACAAAATCAATAATCTCATTCGTCAGCAGGTTGGGCTCAATAGAGGAAATCCGGTAACGCTGTATGCCTTCAATCTTTTCAAGTTCTTTAATCAGTGTAAAAAAATCTTTTTCTGCTTCATCGCCGCTGCCGGTAATCTCTGTAAAATCGCCAAGGTTTACACCGGTAAGTACAATTTCTTTTACACCGTTAGCAGCAAGCTGGGTGACGTTTCTTACCACATTTTCAACAGTATCACTACGGCTTTTACCTCTTGCCATTGGAATGGTGCAGAAGGAGCAGTTATAATCACAGCCATCCTGTACTTTCAAAAAAGTTCTTGTTCTGTCATTTACCGACCATGAAGAATGAAAGCCGGAAACATCTTCAATATCGCAACTGCAGATTTTAGCCGTGTCGCCTTTTGTCAGCTCACGGACATGCTTTGCCAGGTTAAATTTTTCGGCGGCGCCCAGCACCAGGTCAACGCCGGGTATGCTGGCAATTTCTGCAGGCTTCAGCTGGGCATAACAACCTGTTATCACCACAAAACTTTCCGGCGCTTTGCGCTGAATACGGCGAACAATTTGCCGGCATTCTTTGTCTGCATTGTCTGTAACCGAGCAGGTATTAATCACATACACATCAGCTTGTTCTGTAAACTCTTTTTTCTCAAAACCTTCCTGTTCCAGCATTCGGGAGAGGGAAGATGTTTCGGAGAAATTCAGTTTGCAGCCCAGTGTATGAAATGCAATTGTTTTTGTATCAGCCATAGAGCCGGCAAAAATACGCTGATAAGTTGAGAGGCTGAAAAGTTGATGAAAGAATCAGAAAATTTCGGCATATAAACCTTACAACTTTTATCTACTTTTATCCAAACATTTGAGTGTGAATAAAAAATGGGCACCATATATTCTTATTGCGATAATGCTGGTGGCATTACTCGTTATTAAGCAGTGCAAAAACGATGCTGATCCAACGCCAAAACCAAAGGTTACAAATAATGACAAGCCAAGAGACCCGGCAACAAATCCCACCAACCGGGACCGTGGGTTTGACCGGCGCACTTCTTACCTTGAATACAGCAATCATGCTAAATGCCGGATGCAGTGCCGCCATATCAGCCAGGCAGAAGTGGAAGAAATAATGCGGGACGGGAAAATCAATTATAATAAAAGCGACCTCCAAAATGCCCGTTGCCCCCGGTATGCAATTGAAGGGGTAACAAAAGACGACCAGGAAGTTCGCATAGTTTTTGCCCAATGCAACGAAAAAACAGTAGTGGTTACTGTCATCGACCTGGAAACAGATTACAAATGCGATTGTCCGGGGGATGATAAGAAATAAGATTATGAAACCGGCTGGATTGCTACTATCAACTTTTGTTGCGTCGCACACTTCATCGTCCGGTAACACTGTTCAGCAATTTCAATAGTCAATTATTAAAGCCAGATAACAAAATTTGAAGTTTATAAAAGCCATATATAGTATTTACGCAGCCATCACTTTTATTGCAGTGATGCTGCTGATTTTTCCTTTCGCCATCATCAGCAGTTTTTTCGGACGAATAAGAGGTGGTAACATGGTTTACCGGCTGTGCATTGTATGGGCTGACTTATGGTTTCCGCTGATAGGTGTCTGGCACAAGAGAATTTTTGAAGTGCCGCATGATAAAACAAAGCAGTACATCTTTGTCACCAACCATATTTCTTATCTCGATGCAGCTATTATTCCTAAAGCGTACAGGCAACCGGTGCGGCCATTAGGCAAGGTGGAAATGAGCAAAGTGCCGGTATTCGGATTTATCTACCGCAATGCGATAGTTACCGTTGACCGCAGCAGTCCTGAGAACAGGGCCAGCAGCGTACGGGTTCTCAAGTCAATCATCAGCAAGGGAATTTCTGTATTGGTTTTTCCGGAAGGCACTTTTAATATGGGCACAACACCTCTTAAAGATTTTTACGACGGTGCCTTTCGTGTGGCAATTGAAACACAAACACCTGTAAAACCTGTCTTGTTTTTAGATGCTTATACAAGGATGCCGTATGAAAGTTTGTTTCTGATGACACCCGGCAAAAGCAGGATTGTTTACTTGGATGAAATTCCGGTGAATGGATATACTCTTGAAAACGTAAAAGAACTGAAGGACAAAGTATATGCAGTAATGGAGAAAAAATTAGTTGAGTACAATGCCGCCTGGAGAAAGTTATCTGCAAACAAAAATTAAGCACCAATGCTTCTGCAATTAAGGTGGTTTGTAATTAAGGAAATCCTATGTGTTTGTGCTATGTACCTATGATCTATGTGGTAAATCTATTTGAACCACATAGGCACAATAGAACCACAGGAAACACATAGGATTAAATATCAGACACATTAAGTAATAACATAGATTTGTTACTCAGTGGCAAACAAAGCAGCAGATATAATACAACCTGACCCTTCTTCCGGGGGTGAACTGTTTGCTGAAATCATCATTCCTTCCGCACTGCCCAAAAACTACACATGGTCCGTGCCTGCCCATTTGCAGGAAGCTGTAAAACCCGGTTGCCGGGTGGAAGTAAACCTGGGCAAGAGCAAGAAGTATGCAGGCATTGTAAAAAGACTGCACAGCGATAAGCCTGATTTCTTTGAAACCAAAGATATCCTGAATGTACTGGATGTGGAACCGGTGGTTTTTGATGAGCAACTGAAACTGTGGGAGTGGATAGCTTCTTATTATATGTGCAGCGAAGGAGAAGTGATGGCCGCGGCTCTGCCTGCGCATTTCAAGCTCTCAAGCGAAACGATTATTGTCTTTAATGATGAATACGGTGATGACTTTTCTGCATTGGACCACGACGAATACATTGTGGCAGAAGCATTGCTCATTAAGCGGGAACTCAACCTGTCTGAAGTGCAGCAACTGCTCGACTCATCGCATGTATATCCTGTAATAACAAAACTGGTAAACAAAAAGGTATGCTATGTTTGGGAGGCGTTGAAACAAAGCTACTCACCCAAGAAGGAGACATACGTTATTTTGAACAGCCCCTATGATGAAGAAGAGCATCTTGAAAAGCTGCTGAACGAAGATAAGAAGTTGCAAAGGGCAGAGAAGCAGATGGAACTGCTGCTCAGCTACCTTCATTTTGCGAAAGCAGAAGGCGAAGTAGTGAAGTCGGAACTGTTAAAAAAATCAGGGGCCACAGATGCGCAACTGAAAGGCCTGGTTGACAAAAAGATTCTGCGGATTGAAAAAAGAGATATTGACCGCATTAAGTACCTGCCCAAAAATGTGACGATTGATTTTGAACTCACCGCTGTTCAGCAAATGGCTTTCGAACAGGTAAAGCAGCAGTTGCAGCAAAAAACGGTTTGCCTGTTGCATGGAGTCACCTCCAGCGGCAAAACAAATATTTATATCCGCCTCATCGAAGAATACATCAGGCAGGGC
>CALLZY010000271.1 GCA_937858715.1 uncultured Chitinophagaceae bacterium
ATAGCGAAGGAAATACCAAGACGAACCGGCATAGCCGGGCATCGTATTTGTTTCCCTCACCCCCTGCCCCTTCTCCACTTCGTGGAGAGGGGAGAATTGCTGAGACTCCGCTCTTTTCTGTTCAATTCTCTCTTTTATTTTTCCTCCTGTTTGATAGGGCTGGCTTATTACTTCTTCGTTGCTAAACCTCATCACTTCAAAACCAATCGTATTAAGAACTCTTGTCCTCTCTTCATCATACAGTTTTTGTTCTTCTGTAGAATGATAACCGCCATCAACCTCTACTATTAATGCCTCCTGCAGACAGATAAAATCTGCGATGTATTTATCAACGGGGTGCTGTCTCCTGAATTTATACCCAAGTTTACTGTCCCGTACAACTTCCCATAATTTTCCTTCTGCCTCAGTATGTTCTTTTCGCATCTGCTTTGCCAGTTCATATTGTACCGGGGTATATACACTATACTTAGGAACTTTTGCAGCTCCCTTCTCCGCCTGCGGAGAAGGGTTGGGGATGAGGGCCCATTCTTTGATATTCGCTAACGGTCCCTCCCCTTCTGGTCCTGGCTTATAAGAATCCACATGCGGCAGTTCGAGCGGCAACTGGCTTTCATCCATCGGGTAAGCGATGCCATTTTTCCACACAATCGGGAAAGGTTCTCCCCAGTAGCGCTGCCGGCTGAAGGCGGCATCCCGCATTTTAAAATTCACTTTCCGCACACCAATGCCCTTTTCTTCCAGCTTGTTTATCACCACATCAATTGCATCCCGCATTACCATACCATTGATGAAACCAGAGTTTTCGAGCACTGCGTCCTTCGTGGGATTGGCTTCTTCACCATTATAATAACTGCCGATTATATTGGTTATGGGAATATTGAAATGCCTTGCAAACTTGTGATCTCTTTCATCGCCGCATGGCACCGCCATAATAGCTCCTGTACCGTAGCCTGCCAGCACATATTCTGAAATCCAGATGGGAATTTCTCTGCCATCAAACGGGTTAAGGGCATAAGCACCTGTAAACACACCGCTGATTTTCTTCTCGGCCATCCGCTCTCTTTCACTGCGGCTTTTCACATAAGTAATATAGTCTTCAACAGCCTGTTTTTGTTCAGCAGATGTTATAGTTTCCACCAGTTCATGTTCGGGAGCAATGACCATAAAGTCAACTCCGAAAATGGTATCGGGACGAGTGGTATAAACCCGCAAAGGCATATCGGCTTGTGCTTCTGAGATACTGATATGCTCTGTAATCAGTCCTTTGCCATGATCAGTTTTTGTGCTTTGTTCAACCGGTTTGCCTATACGGATATTAAAATCGATTTCTGCTCCTGAAGATTTTCCAATCCAGTTGGTCTGCATTTCTTTCATGGCTTCACTGAACTCGATGCGGTCAAGTCCTTCCAGCAGACGGTCGGCATATTCTGTAATACGCAGGTACCACTGGCGCAGCTTCTTTTTCACCACCGGGTGACCTCCTCTTTCGCTTACACCATTCACCACCTCATCATTGGCCAGCACAGTACCAAGTGCCTCGCACCAGTTTACTTCGCCATAGCCGCAGAATGCAAGGCGGTATTGCATCAGTATATCCTGTTGCTTCTTTTCATCAAAAGACTTCCATTCTGCTGCTGTAAAAGGTTCATGGTTCATAGTGTATGGCAATGAACCGTAACCCATGAACTGTTTCTCTAATTCGCTGATTGGTTTTGCCTTCTGTTCCTTCCTGTCAAAATAACTATTGAAGAGTTGCAGGAAAATCCACTGTGTCCACTTGTAATATTTAGTATCGCAGGTGCGAACCTCACGGTCCCAGTCGTAGCAAAAACCGATATTGTCCAACTGTTTTCTGAACGTTCCAATATTGGTATCGGTGGAAACTGCCGGGTGAATACCATGTTCAATAGCATATTGCTCTGCCGGCAGGCCAAAGGCATCATAACCCATCGGATGCAGTACATTAAAGCCTTTCAACCTTTTATAGCGGCTGTAAATATCAGAGGCAATGTAGCCCAGCGGATGGCCCACATGCAGCCCTGCACCACTTGGATAAGGAAACATATCCAGCACATAATACTTGGGCTTGTCACTTTCGTTTGAAACTTTATAAGCCTGCGTTTCCCTCCATACCTGTTGCCACTTTTTTTCTATCTGCGAAAAGTTGTATTCCATAATAATTCAGCCTGTAAGTTGTTTGTATCGTTACAATTGGTTTTCAGTAAATCTTAACAAATCTCTTTCACAATCACCGGCAATATGAGCGGGAAGACATCGTTTAAGTGACGGCAAAAATACTGAATGTAGCCCTAAACAGTTATTTTTGCCACATCTGTCTTGGTAAAGACTTTTAACCGGTTAACTTGAAAAACTGACATTCATGGCCCAAACGTCGAAAGGTTCTATCAAAAGAGGAAAGCCGTCTTATTTTATGTCCATCCTGGGTGTTACCCTGGTGTTATTCCTGCTGGGCGTTATCGGCTGGCTGGTGATAAATGCAAATAAGATTACCAAAAACCTGAAAGAGGATATTAATATCAGCGCTTACCTGCGTGGCGACCTGAACCCTAAAGACAGTGTGGCCCTGGTAAACTATATCAGCCAGAAAGATTACATAAAAAGCTATGTGTATGTAACCAAAGAAATGGCCAAGAAGATTTATAATACCGGTGGCAACGAAAGCTGGGAAACCATTCTTACCGAGAATCCCCTGCCCAACAGTATTGATTTTAAGGTGAAGAGTTCTTATATGAATGCCGATTCACTCAAGGCCATAAAAGCCGATCTGGAAAAGCAGACCTACGTAAGCGAGGTAAAATACCCGGAAGAATTTGTAGGCAAGATGAACGAGAATATGAGGAACGTAAGCCTGGTGCTGCTCGTTATTGCACTGGTGCTGGCCGTAGTGGTAATTGTGCTGATTGACAACACTATCAAACTGGCGATGTTCAGCAACAGGTTCCTGATAAAAACAATGCAAATGGTGGGGGCCACCCGTTGGTTTATTTCAAAACCCATGAGCTTACGGGCCATCATCAATGGTGCCATCAGTGGTATTATCGCTGTGGTCGGGGTTTTCCTGCTGATATTGCTTGCTGAGAGATATATTCCCGGTATGAGAGCAGCCCACGACAATATGAGCTTGTTCCTGCTGTTCCTGTTCATGGTTCTTACAGGCATCGGCATCACCCTTTTCAGCACCCATCGAAGTGTGGTAAAATACCTGAAAATGAAATTAGACGACTTATATTAGTGTAGTCAACCGTCTGTGGCAGTTCTGCTATGGACTGTGGACTTTTACCTATATTGCACCTCCAAATTGAAAGAAAATGAGTACTGAAAAACAAACTCCTTCGATGTTTAACAAGGACAACTATATATGGATGCTGATTGGCGTTGTGGTGATAGCCCTTGGCATGTTCCTGATGAGCGGTGGAGTAAGCAATAAAGACCCAAAAGTGTTTGACGCTGCGGCTGTGTACAGCAAAACCCGCATCACTGTGGCCCCCATCCTTATCATTGCCGGACTGATTATTGAGGTTTGGGCTATTTTCAAAAGACCAAAAGGAACAGTTGTATAATTTTCAAAAGAAACTGAAAGAAGCGGTGCATATTTGTACCGCTTTTTTATTTACTGACAATCACCGCATATGAATCTGTTTGAAGCCATTGTAATCGCAATTGTGGAAGGACTGACCGAGTTCCTGCCCATTTCTTCCACCGGCCACATGATTATTACCGAAAAACTGCTCGGTGTTCCTGACAGCGATTTCACCAAGCTGTTTACAGTGGGCATTCAATTAGGGGCTATACTAGCGGTGGTGGTTCTCTACTGGAAGAAGTTCTTAGCTCCGCTCAAAACAGGTAACCTCAGTTTCTATTTCAAACTCATTGTGGCTGTCATCCCTGCCCTGGCCCTCGGCTTTATTTTCTCTGATAAGATTGATGCCATGCTTGAAAGTTCATTAACTGTGGCCATTACCATGATTGCCGGTGGTGTTGTGCTTTTATTTATTGATAACCTGTTCAAAGCGCACACCATCAGCGAAGATGAAAAAATCAGCTATCCCCGTGCATTCATTATTGGTCTCTGGCAATGCATTGCCATGATTCCCGGCGTAAGCCGCAGTGCAGCCAGCATAATCGGTGGTATGCAGCAAAAACTGACCCGCAAACTGGCCGCTGAGTTTTCTTTCTTTCTTGCCGTGCCCACAATGGCTGCAGCCACAGGTTATAAACTGCTGAAAGGCTACAACACTATTTCATCCGGCGACCTGAAGCTTTTTGCAGTCGGCAACATTGTGGCTTTCATCGTTGCTATGCTGGCCATCAAGTTTTTTATCGGATTTCTGCAGAAGCATGGTTTCAAACTCTTTGGTTACTATCGCATCATCGGCGGATTGATTCTGCTGGCATTGATTTTTACGGGCTACATCAAATAAATACCCTCTCCGGGGGATACAGGTTTCGCTGTTTATTTGTAATTATGTGCCGTATTAAACAATAACCATAAAACAAAAAACAATGAAACAACTGCTTACATTAATGCTTGCAGCATTGATTCTTTTCACTTCCTGCACCAATTATGGTAAAAAGGCAAAGTCCGGAAACATAGAAGTGTATTATAAAGACGGTGCCACCAAAGAACAGGCGCAAAAAACGGCTGATCTGTTTTTACAGGCCTTACAGGCATCCGATCCTAATGACAAAACCACAAAAAGTTTTCAGCTGACAAAACCCGGCGACACCCTTATTATGAAAATGGTAGTGGCCGACAAGGCAAGAATGAATGCTGCAGGCGATGATGCCTTTTATGCAATGGTTGGATTAATATCAGATAGTGTTTACAATGGAAAGCCGGTAAACATTTCATTTACCGATAATAAATTCAAGGCATTCAGAACACTTACTTACGATCCGGCCAGGCTATTGAACTTTGGGGTTAAAGTCACTTCCGGAAATGTTGAAGTGTATTCCAAAGACGGTTTCAGTTCAGAACATGCACAAATGCTGGCCGATTTTCTGAGCAAGGAAATGCAACCTGCCAATACCATCAGTTTCCAGGTGGGTATGCCTGAAGGACAGGTTTACCAGGTATATATGGCATCAAGTCCTGAAAAAGCAAAGAACGTAACTACAGAGAACATTCAGGATTTATGTTCAAAAATGTCGAAAGAGGTTTTTAATGGCGTTGACCTCAACTTTCATTTTACGGATGTCAGGTTTAAGCCATTCCTCTCTTATAGCTTCGATTCTGTAACCGACACGATAAAAGTTATCAACTAAGAATTAATATTAAACCTGGAGTGCCTGCCTGTCCCGGGCAGGCATTTTTATTTTTACAATACGAAATCCTATTTTTACCGAAAGCAACCATAATGCAGACTGCATCAAAAAAAGTGGTAAACGGGTGGGCCATGTACGACTGGGCCAATTCTGTCTATAACCTGGTTATCACCACCACATTTTTTCCTGCTTACTATGCGGCGGTTACCAAACCTGAAAATGAAGGTTTTGAAAAAGGCGTCAACTTCCTAGGGCGCAACTTTGTCAACACCGAACTGAAAGACTATGTGCTGGCTTTCGGGTTTTTAGTTATTGCTGCCCTGTCGCCCATCCTTTCATCTATTGCCGACTATAAAGGCAATAAGAAAAACTTCATGCGGTTCTTCTGCTACATGGGGGCTATCAGTTGTTCGCTCATGTATTTTTTTGAAGCCAGCACCGTTACCATGGGTTTGTTCGCCTTCATGTTTGCCGGTATTGGTTTCTATGGCAGTCAGGTCTTTTACAATTCTTACCTGCCGGATATTGCTTCAATCGACGACCGTGACCGCATCAGTGCCAAAGGATATACCTATGGCTATATCGGCAGTGTGCTGATGCAGATGGTGGGCTTTGCTTTGGTAATGCTGATGAAGGACAAAGGCGAAGCCTTAAAAATCACCTTCCTGCTGGTGGGCCTTTGGTGGGTAGGTTTTGCCCAGATTACTTTTAACCGGCTGCCCATGGCCAGTGCGTCTGAAAGGAAAAGCAGGAAGAATGTTCTCACCAACGGTTTCCACGAACTGAAATTAGTTTGGAACCAGATGGTACATCTGCCGGTGTTGAAGCGTTTTCTCGCTGCATTCTTCTTTTACAGTATGGGCGTACAAACTGTGATGCTGGTTGCCATAGACTTTGGTATCAAAGAACTGAAACTGGCTGATGATAAACTAATCATCACCGCCGTACTGATTCAATTAGTAGCTATTGCCGGTGCCATTGGCATGTCCAGGTTATCTGAGAAACTTGGCAATATAAAAGTGTTGTTG
The DNA here is from genome assembly GCA_937858715.1 of uncultured Chitinophagaceae bacterium. Taxonomy (GTDB): domain Bacteria; phylum Bacteroidota; class Bacteroidia; order Chitinophagales; family Chitinophagaceae; genus JJ008. The sequence goes on from CALLZY010000271.1 coordinate 6,315, forward strand.
CTGACGGTGCTGTTATGGATTGGCGTTTGCATTACCGGCTACTTCATTACCACAGAATATCATTTTTACGTTCTGGCCGCACTGGTTGGTTTAGTTATGGGAGGCATTCAATCGCTTAGCCGCAGCACTTATGCCAAACTGATGCCCGAAACCAAAGACACCGCTTCCTTTTTCAGCTTTTACGATGTAACAGAGAAAATAGCCATCGTAATCGGTCTTTTCAGCTTTGGGTTTATAGAAGGATTCACCGGCAGCATGCGCAACTCCATCATTGCCCTGATTATTTTCTTTGTAATTGGTTTGTTCTGGCTGCTGCTTACCTACCAGGCCAACAAGAAAAATAAAAGCATAACACATACCTGACAGTTGCTGTTATCCAATTTTATTTTCAATAAACTGCTGCCCTGTTTAACTTGCGGCATCTATACTACTATTTATGAAACTCTATTCCATAAACACCGGCTATTTTAAACTCGATGGCGGCGCTATGTTTGGCGTGGTACCCAAAACCATCTGGAACAAAATCAACCCGGCTGACGAAAACAACCTCTGCCCCTGGGCATTGCGTTGTATGCTGATTGAAGACGGCAACCGCCTCATACTTGTTGATACCGGCAACGGTGACAAACAGGACGCCAAATTCTTCAGCCACTATTACCTGCATGGCGATGACACACTGGATAAATCACTTGCCAAATATGGTTTCCACCGGGATGATATTACGGATGTATTCCTTACTCACCTGCACTTCGACCACTGCGGTGGCACCATCAACCGGGAAGGCGACAAGTTAGTTCCCGCATTTAAAAACGCTGTTGTATGGAGTAATACCGAACACTGGGACTGGGCCGTGTATCCCAACGACAGGGAGAAGGCTTCCTTCCTCAAAGAAAATATTCTGCCAATTCAGGAAAATGGCCAGCTTCAGTTTGTGGAAATAAACGGCGGTATTGATGGCAAACTGGGCGAAACCAGATTCAACGACACCATGTCTGTACGCTTTGTAAGCGGCCACACCGAAAAAATGATGCTTCCCCAGGTACAGTACAAAGGCAGAACACTGGTGTATATGGCCGACCTGCTGCCCTCACAGGGACACATTCCAATTCCTTATGTAATGGGATATGATATGTTCCCGATGACTACGATGAACGAAAAAAAATCTTTCCTGAAAGAAGCCCTCGAAGGAGACTATATCCTTTTCTTCGAACATGACCCTGTATATGAATGCTGCACCCTGCAGCAGACCGAACGGGGCATCAGGCCTAAAGATTTTTTTAAACTGGAAGAACTGTAGATTACAACTCCCGCTAAACAATAATTTTTCAATTATCACATAGTTGATAAAAACGACCTGTTTGCTTTTGTAAATTAAAGCCCCTCTTTCGGAGGAGTTTGGGGAGGCTGTTATTTCTTTTTGATCAGTGAAGTAAGCGGATGCCGCAGATTGGCATAGCTCATCATATCCACTTTTACCTTGCCCACCACCAGCGGACTTTCCACCCTCACAGGAATATGATTGGCATCGTCTGACACCCACACTGTCATGTGTTCACCTCCGTCAAATATCTGCCCTTTCAGCAGCAGGGGTTTTATCTTAATGGCATTGAACTTGCCATAGCGGGTCTTTATTACCTCCTTGCCCATATAGCGGATGTACATATTGAACAGTTCGTTATCTAAGAACATAGAGAACGGTATCTTGTCATCCGGCCTCAGTTTCGAGAAATCAATATTACGGGCATAATACATCGAGCTGATTACATCCTGCACACAGGCAGGCACTTTAAACACACCATCCTGCGATACCGCTGTGTTTGCTGTTTTATTAAATGTCACATTCTGGTACTTCTTATAACCACCTTCATTCACATTGCGCACAAACTTCAGCGGCTGCATGGTGGCAGTGTCAATGTACGACTCATACTTATCCCGCACTTTATAAATCAGGTCGTAAGAAGAATGCGTCTTGCCCTCGCCGGTAACATGATATACCGGGCGGTTATTCACGGTTTCCAGCTTGCTGGTAAAAGTGGCATTGCCCGCATCCACATACAATCCGGCAACGGCATAATACACTTTAAAATTCACTTCCTCATCCACCTGGAAAGCCACATTCTTAATACCGCAGAAAGTATCTGCTGGTTGCTGCTGCGTCTTTACTCCAAATCCTAATAATAATACAGCCAGGGGCGACAGTAACTTAAGTTTGTTCATCTTCTTCTTTATATAGTTTTTTAATTCCCAGAATTAACAGGCTGCCTGCTATGGCCGGCAGCACCAGGTTAATAAACCAGATGCCTGTTGTGGCAAAAATAATACCGGCAATATTACCGCTGTAAATACCCACCACCATCTTCGCCACATAACCCCGCTGCGCCAGTTCGGCAATCGCAAAAGTGGGTATCACTGCCATTACCAGAAACGTCACACTCACTGTCCAAAAAGTTTGCCACATACCGATGTTCACATCAAACAACTGAAAGAGCAAATAGTACTGCACGATAAATACTATATAGCGCAGCAGCGAAAAAGACAATAACCTCAGCAATAACGTTGCATCCAGCTCCTCCAGTGTCTGTACAAGGTACAAAAAACGTTTACTGCCTGGAAGACGGTTCAACAGCCGCACCAGCCACGACAACCTGAAATAAAATACTGTTAAAACTGCCAGCACCGTCAGCACTCCGTATATGATCACCTGCAGCCAGAGACCCTGCACCAGGTGCGCCGCTTCAATGTCCCGCTTCATGATGATCAATCCTGCCGCACCCATCAGTATCGTAATAATCAACTGGCTCAGGCTGCCCACCATGGTCATGGATATGGTGCGGAGCCTGTTTCCCTCATCCATATACAGCACCCGGCCCAGGTACTCACCAATGCGGTTAGGCGTACTTACCGAAAACGACACGCCGGACAGCACCGCCCTGAACGCCTTCAGAAATCCGATGGGCTGTATCGGCTTTACCGACAGTTTCCACTTGATGGCTTCGATGGACCAGTTCAGCACCATCAGCAGCACCACGGGGATAAAATAAAATAGTTTGGCACTGCTGAACACTTCCAGCGCCGCTTCCAGGTTGGGCTGATTTCTTATTTCATTGTAGATTGACCATGACAGCCACAGAAACAAAATCGGCCCCAGAAAGTAATTGATGAATTTCCTGTAGTTCCAGGATTTGATATTTCGGTTCAGCTTCATTAATCTTGTGATGTTGTAAAAATACAGTCCTGTTTGCAAAAGCACTCTAAAATAATACTCGGCATCGACCCCGGCACCATTGTAATGGGCTACGGCCTTATTACCGTGCAGGGGCATACCGCCTCGCTGCTTGAAATGGGTGTGCTCAAACCCGGAAAGGTAAAAGACGGCTACAAAAAACTGCAGCTCATCTTCAACACCGTCAGCGGATTGATAACCAAGTACCAGCCTACCGACTTTGCCATCGAAGCCCCCTTCTTTGGCAAAAATGTGCAGAGTATGCTCAAGCTGGGGCGGGCACAGGGTGTGGCCATTGCAGCCGCCATGCGCCACGGTCTGGAAGTAACCGAATACTCACCCAAGAAGGTAAAGCAGTCCATCACCGGCAATGGGAATGCCGATAAAGAACAGGTGATGAAGATGCTGCAAACTATCCTCTCGTTTAAAGAAAGCCCCAAACACTACGATGCCACCGATGCACTCGCCGTGGCACTCTGCCATCATTTTCAAAGCAGCTCGCCGCTGGGCAAAGCCGCCAAAGGCCTTAAAGGCTGGGACGATTTTATAAAGCAAAACCCCGGAAGAGTGGCAAAAAGGTGAATAGTGAATAGTAAGTGGTTAGTGAATTGGGATTTAGGATTTGGAATTTTCGCATGAAATGGGTGTACACCATAATGATTATTCTCGCCGCATTCATCATACTGTGGCTGCTGTTCTGGATTTTCTGGGACGATATACTTTATTCACTTTACTCATAACGTAGTGTCATCCCTGACTTTTATTCTTGCTGGTCTTCCAAACCCACCAAGCGACCTTTCACAAATGCTGTTGGTCATCTGCCTGCGCTGTATTAGCCTCACATAAGACACAATTTATTTGCCGAAGACATGACAGCGGGTGTTACTTCCCAAAAAGACCAACAAGGGCTACTAAAAAGTTGATAGTTATTCGTCCGTTGGAACAGAAGCCGATTAGCGAACAAAAAGCTGAGAAAATATTCGTCATCCGACCTATTGCCAAACCGCCGGTTGGGCGTTCGGTTTTTCATTCCCCTTAATATTTATGTGATATTCCTGTCACTTTATAAATGCTGTCCAATTTTTTGCCATTAATAGTTCCATTCTTTAAATAAAAGTGTGCTGTCTGAATGTTTTTAAATGTCAAAAGTTCATCCATTAATTCATTAACAGAATTACTTTGAACAGATAAATGGTTAAGAGATTTCATTGTCTTTAGGCATTCTGGAAATGATTTGATGTCGCCTCCAATTCTTAATTCTTGCAACTTGTCGCACTCACATATTTGTGCGGGAATTTCAGTAATGTTATTGCCGATTAAATTTAGTTCTTCCAAATTCTTGGCTTTTGTAATTTCTATTGGAATACTTGAAATATTTTGGTCAGTCAATTCAATTTCTTTAAGATTTGGAAATTTGAAAATCTCCTTGGGAATTTCATTGATATGATTTTCAAAAGGATCTAATTTTAAGACAATCACCTTCTCGGGGTCGTTTAAAGCTCTTTCGATTGAGTTAAATTCTCCTGTTTGTTCTAGCTCTTTTGATTCACTAACTTGTCTATTTGTTTGTACTAAATTAAGAAATAAAAAAACGACTATAAATGAACTTATTGCCGTAATAGCAAAAAGTGATGCATTAAATTTAAAAAGCTTTGCAGTCCTAGCATTTTTTATAATAATAATGCTTGTAATGATGTATGCGATTGCAGAAAACAAGACAATAGAAAATCCATTGTCGGTATAAAATGATTTTTCGTTATTTGTTACAAAACCAATAACCGAATAATTTCTTGAGTCATCTGCATCAATTTGATATAAAAAAATTAAAACAAAGAATAGGTGGGATAGAATAATTAAAATATAATTTGAAATTCTTTGTTCAGAAAGATATGTCCTTGCTATGTTGTGTAAGATTAAATGACTTATTCCAAAAATGAATATGGTCGCAATTCCAATAATAAGCAACCAACCGAAAATTGACATTCTTAATGCAATCCCAAAAGCAACGGTTAAAGTCAATAAAACTGTCTGTAATGTTTTGTTCATATATTTTCTTTAGCTGCCTCTGGAAGCTGACACCCACACATAAACATACGAAAGTTTTAACCTGTGTTAACTTTCGCATTTTTTCCCTTCTGTATTCCAAATCCGCCAGACGGCCTTTATTGTTTCTTGCGTGCCGGCCTTGTACAGGGCAAAGAGACCAACAACAAACGAAAGGGCAAAAACTCCCTGTTGACTGTAGCTTTTCTTTTGTCTAACTAAAGTTTGATTGAGAGGTTTAATTGTCCGCCTAAGCCCACTTCAACTATTTTCTGCAGTGTTGAAATACGAACTTCCTTTATATCGTTTTCTATTCTTGAAATGTAAGCCTTATTTGTTCCGCATTTTTCTGCAAGTTCCTCTTGTGTCAGGCCTTTTTCAAGCCGGGCTTCATAAATCAATGTACCCAACTTGAATTCCTGATAACCTTTTTCCAGTTTATCTCTTTTGGCATTTCCTCTTTTGCCGTAATGTTTTTCTTTGAACTGTTCAAGGGTCAAAGTTTTACTTTTTTTCAGCATAATACTCCTCCTTTATTTTTAACGCCTTTTCAATTTCTTGTCGTGGCGTTTTTTGAGTTTTCTTTTGAAATCCACTTGTTACAACAATCAATTTCCCTTTGTCAAAGAAGCAAAATACTCTGAATATATCGTTTCCTTGTTGTATCCGGATCTCGTAAAGTCCGCCTGTACCTTCCAAATGTTTAAGATATGTTTCTGGCACTTGCGGAAGGTCTTCAATCAAATCAAAAGTCCAAACGATTTTGTCCTTTACCTTTTGACGCTGCTTTACAAAGAACTCTTCAAAGTAGTTCTTGTAAAAAACGACAGTTCGGTGTTTATGAGTTTCCGGCACCTGGCAAATATACAAAAGTTGTCCGAAAGGACAACTCAAAGTCTTAGTCAGGCCGCATGATAAACTTATTAACAGGAAATATTTTGCCTTTGCTGGTCTTCCTAATTTGCCAGGCATACTTTGTTGTGTTCTTAGTATCGGGCTTGAACAAGACATAAGACCAAACAACACAAAAGGAAAAGCCCCGTAGGAATACGGGGCTTTTATCTAGGTTTTCGCTTATAGATTACTTCTTTTTCCTTGGAGATTCCAACGCAGCCTGTGCCGCAGCAAGGCGTGCAATCGGTACACGGAAAGGAGAGCAACTTACGTAGTTCATACCTATGCGATGACAGAACTTCACACTTTCAGGGTCGCCACCATGCTCGCCGCAGATACCCACTTTCAGGTTCGGCTTTGTAACACGGCCCCGTTCTGTTCCCGCTTTGATCAACTGGCCAATACCTTCCTGGTCAATTGTCTGGAACGGATCATCAGGTAATATTTTCAGGTCGAGATATTTTGGTAAGAAACCACCAATATCATCACGGCTGAAACCAAAACTCATCTGTGTAAGGTCATTGGTTCCAAAGCTGAAGAAGTCAGCCACATTTGCCATAAAGTCGGCACGGAGGGCAGCTCTTGGTGTTTCAATCATCGTTCCATACAGGTAAGGTATTTTCTTCACCCCTACTTTCTCACATACTTCTTTATATACCTGGTCAACGATTTCTTTCTGGTGGCGCAGCTCATGAGAAATAACAGTTACCGGCACCATGATTTCAGGGAAAGCTTTCTTACCGGCTTTGTTCAGCTCAGCAGCAGCTTCAAAAATGGCCCTAACCTGCATTTCTGTAATCTCAGGATAGCTGATACCGAGGCGCACACCACGGTGACCCAGCATCGGGTTGTTTTCATGCAAAGCCAGCACCCTTCTGTTCAGCATACCCATGCTGATACCGAGTTCTTTGCTCAGTTGTTTCAGTTTCTCTTTATCATGAGGAACAAACTCATGCAGTGGTGGGTCGAGCAGGCGGATAGTTACCGGGTGTCCGTTCATCACACTCAGGGTGTCCTTCACATCTTTCTTCACATATTTAAACAATCCGTTCAGCGCTTCTCTTCTTTCTTTCTCAGTCTTACTTACAATCATCTTGCGCAACTGGAACAAAGGAGCTTCACTGCCTTCGCCGTAGAACATATGCTCTGTACGGAACAGGCCGATACCTTCAGCACCAAACTTAACAGCAGTGACGGCATCTCTTGGCGTTTCAGCATTAGCCCTTACGCCAATTTGTTTTGTTTTGTCAACCAGCTTCATAAGGTCTTTGTAGCTCTGGTTCTTGTCGATGTCGATATCCACCAGCGCCATGCTTCCTTCATAAACCAGTCCTTTTGTACCGTTCAGGCTGATCCAGTCGCCTTCTTTTATAACCACACCATTCTTGGCATGGAAGTTTTTGCCTTCAGCATGTATTTCAATATCACCGCAACCAACGATACAGCATTTACCCCAGCCTCTTGCCACCAGCGCAGCATGCGATGTCATACCACCTTTAGTAGTAAGGATAGCCTGTGCTTTGTGCATACCGTCCACATCTTCAGGAGATGTTTCTTCACGAACCAGGATAACTTTTTCTCCTTTGGCAGCCCATGCTACTGCATCGGCAGAAGAGAATACCACACGGCCTTTAGCACCACCAGGACCGGCAGGCAAACCTTTTGCAATAACTGGTGCAGTCAGTTCAGCCTTAGGATCAAGCATCGGCAGCAGTAACTCAACCAGCTGGTTGGGGGCTACCCGCATGATGGCGGTTTTGGCATCAATCAGTTTCTCTTTAAACATTTCAGTGGCCATGCGAACGGCGGCAACGCCATTACGCTTACCAATGCGGCACTGCAGCATGTAGAGTTTACCTTTTTCAATGGTGAACTCGATATCCTGCATGTCTTTATAGTGCTTCTCCAGTCTTCTTTGAATAGTATAAAGTTCTTTATACTGTGCGGGCATCAGTTTCTCAAGAGCTACAAAATGTTCGCTTTGTGCATTCTTGGAATATTCGTTAACCGGTGCCGGAGTGCGGATACCAGCCACCACGTCTTCACCCTGTGCATTTACAAGGTATTCGCCGTAGAAATGGTTTTCACCATTGCCGGGGTTGCGGGTAAAGGCAACACCTGTGCAGCAATCATCACCCATATTTCCAAATACCATTGCCTGAACGTTTACAGCAGTACCCCATTCATGTGGTATTTTTTCAATGCGGCGGTATTCAATAGCCCTTTTACCATTCCAGCTGGCGAAAACGGCACCTACACCACCCCACATTTGCTCATAAGGATCATCGGGGAAGTCTTTGCCCAATACTTTCTTTACTGTCTTCTTATAATCCTTCACCAGGTCTTTCAGTTCTTCAGCAGTAAGCTCAGTATCGTTTTTGTAACCTCTTTTATGTTTTATCTGCTCTAATTCCTCATCTAATACCTTACGGATGCCTTTGCCGCCTTTTGGTTCAATACCAGCAGCTTTTTCCATTACAACGTCAGCATACATCATAATCAGACGACGGTATGCATCATAGGCAAAACGGGCATCACCGCTTTGTGCAATAATTCCCTGGATGGTTTTCTCGTTCAGACCTACGTTCAAAACGGTTTCCATCATACCGGGCATGCTCTTACGGGCACCGGAACGAACAGAAAGCAAAAGAGGATTCTTTTCATCACCGAACTTTTTGCCGGTAAGCTTTTCCATCCTGGCCATAGCTTCCTGCACTTGTCCTTTCAGTGTTTTGGGATATGTTCTTTTGTTTGCGTAGTAGTAAGTACAAACTTCAGTTGTAACTGTAAAACCCGGAGGAACCGGTAAACGCAGATTGGGATGACCAGCCATTTCGGCCAGGTTGGCACCTTTACCACCCAGCAGGTTTTTCATTGATTCGTTTCCGTCGGCTTTGCCGCCAC
>CALLZY010000272.1 GCA_937858715.1 uncultured Chitinophagaceae bacterium
TGGTATATGGCCGTGGCTCTTTTGACCAGCTCGATGAAATTATTGCCCCGCACCGTACTGATGGCAAACCCATGATTTTTTTGGTTGACCATTTCTTTACCGGCAAGCCATTGGTTGAACGCATCCCCCTTCGGGGAAATGATAAAATAATCTTTGCCGATGTAACCTATGAGCCCAAGACTACTTATGTAGATTCTTTGGCGCAACAACTGAAGGATGAGTTTGGCTCTGTAAGCGGTATTATTGGCATCGGTGGCGGCTCCACGATGGACCTGGCCAAAGCCGTATCGCTGATGATGAACAACCCCGGCTCTTCTGCCGACTACCAAGGCTGGGACCTGGTGAAACAACCCGGTGTATATAAGGTAGGTATTCCCACACTAAGTGGTACCGGCGCAGAAGTTTCAAGAACAACAGTGCTTACCGGCCCTACCAAGAAGCTGGGGATGAACAGCGACTTTACCCCGTTTGACCAAATCGTTCTTGACCCCGAACTGACCAAAGACGCCCCGGTTAACCAACGCTTCTACACTGGCATGGACTGTTACATACATTGCATTGAAAGCCTTGAAGGTACTTACCTGAACGAGTTTAGCAAGAGCTATGGTGAAAAGGCCCTGCAACTATGCCGTGATGTATTTGTAAACACCAACGAGTGGACAGATGAATGTGATGATAAACTGATGATGGCTTCGTATGCCGGGGGCATGAGCATTGCCTACAGCCAGGTGGGTGTGGCCCATGCGGTAAGCTATGGCTTAAGTTACCTGCTGGGTACCAAGCATGGTATTGGCAACTGTATTGTGATGAACCATCTTGAAGAATATTACCCCGAAGGAGTGAAGGAGTTTAAACACATGGTGGAGAAAAACGAAATTGATATACCCACCGGCATCTGCAAAGGATTAAGTGATGATGATTTTGAAAAGATGATTAACGTAAGCATGGGCATGAAACCGCTGTGGGAAAATGCACTGGGCAAGGACTGGGAAAAGATAATGACGAGAGAGAAGCTGAGGGCTTTGTACGAGAAGTTATAGTACAGGCCGGTGGTTAAACGATTAAACCGAATTGGGAGGAAATAACAGAAATGTTGTTTCCTTTTTTTGTTTTTGTGGCGGCGGGATTATGCAGAAAACAGACTGACAGATGCAACTTACAGACTGCAAGATGTGATTTACCGACTTTTTTATGCAATTATAAGACCTGTCTATGCAGTTATGAGACTGAGAGATGCAGTAAAGAGACTTTATTATGCAATAAACCGACTGCTTTATGCAATTATGAGACCGACATGGTCGGTTTCTTGCATAACACGGTTCGTTATGTGCATGAAAGATGCCGCCCGGAGACTGTTTTTTTCAAAAAAGTGTATTTTTTTGCCCTAAAACCCCATTTCTATGCTTATTCTGAATGTAATTACTTCCCAGGTGGGTATCAGGCGGTCTCGCCTGAGGCGAGATGAGAAAGCTTTGTGGCACCCGCCGTTGGTATGAAGAGTTAGTAAATTGGCTAATGCGGTAAAGCGACAGATAACAGAATCCGATGGAGTATTTTTTATACCCTTTACCTGTATTCAATGGCTGCGACTGATAGCCCAAACCAGTAGCTATGACATGCTTTACAACTGGTTTTCTCATTTAAAAAAAATGGGCATTCCATTGCTCAAGAACGCCGGGCCGATAATTACCGGCTCCTCTCCACACACAAATGCTGGAGGTGAGACACCGGCTTTGAAGCATTAAATTGGGAAGACCCGGCATGGAAGAAGCCTTTGGCATCCGTTGTATTGTAGCAACTGCTTAAACGATGCTGATTACTTGCATAAATGGGGTTAAAGTGGTGAAAATCAGGCCAACAATATTTAGGCGATAAAAAAATAATATGTTCGTATATTCGACAATACAGACGTTGTAGGCAATTTGTGGAATCGGAATCTGTATTCATCTCACTTACGACACATCACCAAAATGAACAGGCTTTGTTACATCGGACTCATTTTTGTTGCGCTTGTTTCTTGCAATAAAACAAAATTGAGCAATCGTATAGAGAAGTCAGGGCTTTTTGAAAACGCTCAATTAACATTGAAAGAAGCAATAAACTTTGAAAAACAAATTGATTCAAAAGATATATCCTACGATCATTACGTTGAAATTGACGAAGGCTTTTATCCGAACAAACAAAAGTATAACCTTACCTCCGTTAAGACCTTTCTGAGAGCAGATACGAATATGAATTATTCGATCAACTATTGGAGTAGTAGTGATGACTCAATTAGAGCCGTTCTGTATGAATGGAATAGGCAGTATGTTAGTCAGCAAAACGACACCGCTAGTATGAATGTTGATCAATCAAGTCCCCAACTGTTTGACGCAAAGTTTATAGAGCTTGAAAAAAGCATTTCTTCAGTTCTGGGAAAACCAACTCTTAAAAATATTAACCCAATTTTATCAGAGGAAACTCAGCGTGACGATATCAAATGGGTATCACCAAATAGCTTGAATGTTTATCTTTTAATGTTTAAAGACAGAGGTGGTTATCGTGAAATAAGAATGGCGACTTACATTAAATGAAACTGCCTACAATCGAGTAAGCCGGGGGGATTTCACCCCCAGCTCCTCACAGAACCGTACTTGACAGTCTCCCGTCATACGGCTCTTCAGTCATGTTCTTACTTGCTTTGATACGTTACGATTGTAATAACAGAACCACCGGGTTTGTTGCCAGTGTACAAAGAGCATTGGTTTCTCCTGCCACTTTTGTTTCAGCCAACCAACGGCCTGCCGTTTGAACTTGCGATACTTCCACATACACCACTTTACTAATCTGCGGTTAATGTGTGCATAGATGCTGTGCATACTGCTGCCTGCATACTTTCCAAAATAGCTTTTTTCCTCCCCGAGTCTCATAGTCCAGCCTTGTGTGAAGTGGACTCGGGGAAAATTGGATTGAAATTTAGTAACTCACCCGAGTCCCTTTCGGGAGACACGGGTGGAAAAAAAGATTTCTTTGGGCCCGGCTCAAAGAACAGTGTGTTTTATGTTTCTATTCTGGAGCGGATGCTGAAAGGAAAAGCGCCACAGGCCATTGCATCAAAGGGAGTGAAGCATACCTATGCCTACACGATGGATGCGGGCCGGGCAATGGTAATGCTGGCAATGGATGAAAGCACTTACGGACAAGTGTGGCATTTGCCGGTGGGCGGAGGGTTGGCCGCAGAAGAAATTGCTGCACTGATGAATAAAGAACTGGGAACGGATTATAAGCTTTCTTTTTTGCCGGGCTTTATGCTGAAGTTGCTGGGTTTGTTTATGCGTCCGCTGCGGGAGTTGAATGAAATGATGTACCAGTTCCGTCAGCCGTATGATATGTCGTGGCAGAAGTTTAAAAACCATTTTCCTGATTTTGAGGTTACCCCTTATGATGTGGCGGTGAGGGAAACAGTGAAGTCGTTCCGGTAGGCTAATAACAAAAAGCCGTGGCTTAATAATCCACGGCTTTTTTATTTTACATGTTCATTAATTCTTAAACAACTTCATCGGTGTGGCTTCAGCCTGCTTGCGGAAGGCGGCCCACTTGGTGCCTAAGAATGTGCTGATGGTCTGAATTGTTTTTTCTATTTCATCTTCTGCTTCTTTCATCAGTCTTTCAGTTTGTGTGGTGGGTGCAGACATTTTTCCCATTACTTCAACTCTTGCCACCTGCAATACCGACATGG
>CALLZY010000273.1 GCA_937858715.1 uncultured Chitinophagaceae bacterium
TTAAGTTAAGAGATAATCTCTAACTTCAAGTGGTCAACTTTTGGGGAAGCTCACAGTGCGATGCAAAATGCCTCAGACTATTTCTGCCCTGTACATTGAAATCAGGTCATCTATCTTTCCGGCGGCTTAAGGTGAAGTGGATTTTACAACAGCAACATTAATTTTTCCACGGATGTCAGCATGTCCGTAAAAAGGCAATTGTTTTTTTTCAAAAGAAAACTTTATTCTCTCCTTGTTTAGATATTCTTTAAACCAGGCTAAAGCACTGACTTTTCCGGAACTGCTGGTCAGGATAATTTTATTAATTGTTTTATGCTCATCAAGAATACTTTTAATATCCATACACTCTGCAAGTTCAAGTTTATGATCAACTGAAGCCCCATCGTTTCTCTTAACCCTGAGCCCCATATCTGTTACCCCTGTTTTAAGTTTATCCAGAATTAATTTTCGTTCTGCAATTGCCTCGTTCCCCGACAGGTATTTTAGTTCTGTATCAGCAATAGCACTCATAACCCGCCAGAAATTATTGGCACAGTTTGGATAAAAAAAATTAAACGACCAGTTTCTTTCATGGGTCGGGAAAGTACCAATAAGCAGTATTGTTGCTCCCTGAGGAATGTACCACTTCCATTTATGTACTTCAGTACTCATGCCAGTGTTTATTTAGCGTTAATTATTTCACTCAGTCCCGCCCCCAATATGTTCCTAATAGCCTGCCTTCATGCAAAAAACCTTTGCCACTGTATTGAAAGTTTTCACTGCCTGAAATTTCAGTCCAGGTCAGGTTGTAAAGGCCATTATTGTTATCATCAATCGCAATGGTAAGCAAAGCAGTACGGTTCTCCGGTTCCAGCCAACTGGTATTATATTCACCAACGAAAGGGTCTGTGTATTCTAAGATTACAAAACTGCCAAAAATTGTTTTTAGGCGGCTTGTAAATAGTTTTCAACAAACGGGGTTTGTCGGTTTATTACTGCAAACATCCGGTATAAAAGTTTATTGCGGACGATGTTGATGGTACTCATTTTAGGTTTTCCAATTGCCACCCGTTTTTCGTAATAATCTTTAAGTTCTTTGTCATATTGGATAGCGACTTTAGCAGCAAGGTCCAGCAATGTTTTCATGCCTTTATCAGCCATTGGGTTCACCCTGGTTTTCCCTCTAATGCTGGAGCCGGAACTGTACTCGAAGGGTGCAGTACCACAATAGCATGCAAATTTGCGGGCGGAGACGAACCGGGTAAAATTTTGTGTTTTTATAAGCATTGCCAGTGCTACTACTTTACCCACTCCGTTGACGCTTTGAAGCAACTGATAGTTTTGATTTAAAGATGGGTCATTTTGAATAATCTCATCCATTTTATCCTGTAGCCTCTTGATTTCTTTGCTGAAGATTTCTATGAGTTTTGTTTGTGACTTCATTATCAGGTGGCTTTTGCTAAGCCCCATGTGGGTATATTCTTTGACGGCATTTAATAAAGCAGCCCTTTGCCTAACCAGCCTCTCCCGGGTTGAATACAGCAGTTGTAGTTGCTTTGTAGCTTCTGGTACCGGTGCCTGTGGTAGCAGCTTTGACTGTTTTTCAAATCCATATTCAGCAATGCGCCTGGCATCCAATTTATCAGACTTGCCCCTTACAATACCGGCAGAAAGCTTAATGGCCAGAGCATTAACCTTGGTAAAACCAATCTGGTGGCGATGCAGGAATTCTTCAAAGCAATAACTGTACAAACCAGTATGCTCCATTACTATCAGCAGGCCCATACAACTGATTTTCTGTTTCCTGAGCCATGCTATGAGCTGTTTAAAGCCCTTGGGGTTGTTTGTAAACTGTTGATATCCGTTTGTCTGATAGCAATGGAAATCAATGGTTTTTTTAGAAATGTCTGCTCCGAGAATGAAGTGAACTTTTTTCATAACTTTAATTTTAAGAGTTATTAAAAAGGGTTGCGGTAGCCTAAAACCTTTACTTAGTCTTTCAGGACTTATTATTCTAACTGGGCCTATTGCAACCGTGAGGGAGGTGGGGACTGATACACAGAGTAGACCTAAAAATCTAGTCATCCGTAAAGTTCACCCCACTTCCTTTCACAAATTATCCATATCTCCACATATCGCTATCTGTAGTGTCAAAGAACAATTTTGAATCTAAAGGTCATTAGTGTTTCCACGCCTGATGCAACTTTCCGTAAACTGCCGGATACCATTATGCTCAAGGTAAACTGAGGTGAGGCAACCATTGCCCTCGTTTCTGAAAATAAAGCAACCAAAGATCCGGAACATATTCTTGAATTTTAAGGTGACCATTTTCGTTCGCTCCCGGTCATTTCAATTTACGCAAATTTGTTTTCCGGGATTTCAGCCTGCTGAGCCTGAAAAAGACCAAAGTAACAACACCAACCTTAACCCGCTTAAACAACATTCTCCACGGAAATCCCTCCTGCAACCATTCACTGTATTATTAACATTTTACCTGCTTGCTGCTTTATCCAACCGTTGCTTTACCAGCTCGGCCACTGCCCAGTACACTTCGTTGCGTTCTTCGGGTGTTAAGCCTAAGGCATCAAATACAATATCGTCTAATTCTTTTCTATCGGAAAGTGGGTTGGGAGTTTGAGAACGGATATCCTCGTTGCGATTGAAGCCGAGTTCTTCTAAGAAAGGTAAAACTGTTCGCTGCTTTAATTTGTCAAACTTTTTTTCTAAATCTTTTCGATTTAAAATTGAAGTTTCATTCAGAACAATGAGATTTTGAACTTCATAAACCATAACACTCCTTGGCCCACCACCACCACCTAATTGGCGACCTAAAGTTTCGTCAATAAAAACAGATAAACTGGAATTTAATATCGCCTGTTGTGCTTTCGATAAAGTTGCTGTGTATAATCTACAATCAACTAATAAGTTTGATTCAGCGCAAAAAACAGATAATCGTTCTCTTAATTCTTTCCCCCAAAAAGTATTGCCACTAATTTTTTCAATACTGTACCAAGGATTTCTATTACAACTTGGCCGCTCATTAAACTTTTTTTCCTCTTTACCAGAATTTCCAATGTGTGACTTTTCTCCCCAAGAAATATATTTGATAGCATTTGTGTGTTTTAATTCGCTTTTAGAATAGCCAGAAGAAAAAACAAATGTATCAAGTTGCTTTTCGCTTACAGTTATTGCAGTAAAATCTTTAGGGCTTTTGATTATTGGAGTAACAAACTCCTTCTCAATTCCCAATTCTTTAATCTTAGATTTATCTATATAGAAAAATTCATTTGCACCCGTTTTAATTCCGAATTTAATTTCCGCAATTTTCTTTAATTGAGTTAGCTTCTTATCACCTTTTTCTAATATTTTATAATATATCTCCGGTGCTCTCAAAAACTTGCCACCCCATTTATCCCCTGCATACTCGTTCTCTTCCTCATCATAACCATTAGTGTAGAGTTCCTGTTGTGCTAGCGGTATAGTGCGGTACAGGTCTTTAAAGGTATTCTGGCGGCAATTTTCCTGTTCAATTAGCAAAGGTGCATAGGCTACTTCGGTATAATCAATCTTGTTCATTACAAACCGGGTGGTATTGCTTACCGGCTCTGCTAACTTGTGTATGCCGCTGCGGCCGCCTTGCAGGGCCGGGTATTGTATGCTGCCATGCAGGTAAATAATGGTGTTTACTGCCGCATCAAAACTGCGCACATTACAATCGTACACACCCAATAGTGCGGTATGCTTTAATAAGAAGTGCTGCACAAAGCTGCCAAAATCCACATCGAGCCAGCTATTGCTGATGATAAAACAAAAGGTGCCTTTACTGTTCAGGTAATGCGGGCATAGCAACTGAAAGTACACATAGAGGTCGCTGCGGCCGGGTACTTTATTGCCGTACACTAATTTTTTTTCATCCACCTCTACTTCCTTCAGTACTTTTTTTCCTGCTGCTTTTACTTCTTTTTGTTTTTTTACTTTAAACGTTTGCGCCGCATGTAAGAACGGGTAAGTATCAAATACTTTATTGCTCAGCAGTTCTTTGTATTCTTTATTTACTTTGGCTTTTTTGGCTTTATTCTCCGGCCTCATCAGTTTTTCAAGGTACTCGCCATCTTCGGGGGGTAGTATTTCTTCCTGCCGCACATAGGGGGGGTTGCCAATTACCAGGTCAAAGCCTGGGTCTTCTTCTTTGGCTACAAACACTTCCATAAAATCTATATCGTAGCTAAAGGGCAGGCGGCGTTCTTTTACAATAAAGCTGCGCAACTGGCGCAGTTGCTCTATTTCTGCTTTCAGCGCTTCAGTTTCTCCTTCAAACACATTGGTTTGCCGGGCTCCGGCAAAGAGGGCCGCCTGGCTTACTTTTCTTTTTTGTATGCCCTGCTCTTTTTCGGTTATCAGTTCCCGTATATAATCCAGAAAAACCGCCCTTTCTTCTTCTTTTAATTTTTGATAGCTGGTATTGCTTTCGGCCTGGTTAAGTATAAATGCTTTTTTCTTTTTTATATAATCATTCAGTTGTTTGGCAGCGCCTTTATTTTTTTGCTTGCCTTTAAAGAGGTCTTCAATGGTAAAATCGAGGTCGCCAAATTTTTGCAGCAGGCTGTTGCCGCAGCGCAGTTTAAAATCGAGATTGGGCAGCAGTGGTTCTTTCGTTAATTCATCTGCTGTAAACTCAGCCTCTGCAATCATATACAGCCACAGGCGCAGTTCGGCAATGCGTACGGCCCATTCTTTAATATCCACGCCATAGATACATTCGCTGATGAGTTGCTTTTTTATTACAAAATCATCCTTGGGTGTATGGGGTTTTCCGCCCAGCTCATCCAGCACCCGCAGCAGTTCCATCTGCACCTGTATTACTCCCAGCAGCATGGAGCCGGAGCCACAGGCCGGGTCGCAGGCAGTAAGTGATGCAACGGCCTGCCGCAGCAGTCTTGTATCTGCTTTGTATTTTTTTAAGGCGATGACTTTCTGGTCCGGCTCATCAAAAATGAAATGATAGAGAAAATCACGGCTGTATTTGCTGTCCAGTTTTTTATCCAGCACTTCTACCAGGCTGCGGCGCACCATAAAGTTTATCTCCGGCCTTTCCGTATATACAATACCATGTTCGGCATCCACATCATCCAGATCGGTGGCATTAATCATGCCTTCATACATCTTACCCAGCAGTTCGGGGTTAATCTCCAGGTTTACATCATAGGGGGTGTCTTCTGTTATCGTAAAGATGTACCCATTGAAAAAGCTGAAAATATCATGAAAGAGCTTATCGGCTAAAATAAAATTGTCTAATTCTTCATTTTTAGCAAAGAGGCCGCCATTCAGGTAAGGGAAAGCAGTGAGAGCCGATTTGTATGGCTCTGGTATGGCTTTAAGTGCCTTTGGGTCTTTGTAGGCCTTACCGTTAAAAGCAGAAAAGAAAATACTGTTCAGCCATTTTTCATGAAAGGCATTATTGCCATCATTGCCCGCTTTTAAATAATCCTCCCAGAAGTGATGCAGAAAATCGGCATCCTTCATGATCCATTCTTTCTTTTGCACAAAGTAGATGAACATGATACGGTTAAGCAGGTTGAGCACCCCCTGGTGTGCCAGCAGTTTGTTTGTAACCTGTTTGGGGTGTATGGCCTTAATCAGTTTTACAGACAGTTTGCTGTAATCGAGATAGAACTGCCTGTTAAGGATTTGTGTGCTGATGACTTTCTTCCAGCCGGTTTGCAGGTCTTTAAACGACTCTAACTTTTTTCGCTTGCCTTCCGCTTCTATTGCTTCAAAAGAAAATGTATAAAGAATATGGATATGTGCTGCATGAGGTTTATGGATATTGATGTTATAGATATGCGTTACTTTCTCCATTACATCTTTTTCCATTACCCGTTTATTGGGCCTTCTTTCTATCAGCGAAAGTGTAATATTGTTTCCATAATGAAAAAGCACAAACACATCCATTACAAAAGGCTTGTTTATCTCCCTTGCAATAGTTGCCAGTTGTGTGCGGGAATATTCAGCGCCTTTTAATTTTACAGCAAGAAACAGGAAAGAGGCGGGTTCGTTTCGCTCCACCGTGGGCTGAAACATGGGTACCTGCTGCTGCATTTCGGAGGCAGAAAGCTGAAACAACAAATGCACCGATTCCCAATCGCTTACCAAAGCATTTTTATCATTAAAGCCCGATGCAGCAGTAATATTAAACTCTTCTTTAAAAGCAGCGGCGCTTGTTTTGGATAAGGTTAAACTGCGGCTGGTATTATAGCCTAACGTATTAAAAAGCTGTATGGCATTGGCTCCCGTATCGCCGGATGCAAAAGCCCTGATAGCGGCTGCAATATTATTTTTATCAATGGTCATTTCTTTTTTATCTTTTTATCATCAGCAAACTTTTCGCTGGCTGCCAGCCATGCCTTATGCAGTTTTTGCTCCAATAGTTTTTTAGGTGGCAGCTCAGTATAGTATTGTGCCACCCGTATATTGCCTTTGTTCAATTCCAGCAGTTCTATATGTTCATCGCTTTTATCGGCGCATAGTATAAGACCAATGGGTGTTTGCTCGGTTTCTTTTCGTTCGTGTTTGTTCAGCCAGTTCAGGTACAGTTCCATTTGTGCTTTGTAGGCCGCTTTAAATTTGCCCAATTTTAAATCCACCGCCACGAGGCGCTGCAGTTGCCGGTGGTAAAACAGCAGGTCTATATAATAATCTTCGCTATCTATCTGTATGCGTTTTTGCCGGGCTAAAAATGCAAAGTCGCTGCCCAGCTCCACAATAAAGCGCTGCAGTTCGGCCAGTATGGCGCTTTCCAGGTCTTTTTCGCTGTAGGTATCTTTTAAGCCGAGAAAATCGAGTATGTAGGGGTCACGAAAAATTAAATCGGGTGATGGCTTATCGGCATTACGCAATGCAGTCAGTTCTTTTTTTATTAAAGCTTCAGGCTTTTTAGAGATGGCTGTACGTTCGTATAGCATGCTGTCTATTCTTTCCTGCAACTGCCGTGTACTCCATCTTTCTGCAATGCACATTTCAAGGTAAAACTCCCGCTGCAATGGGTTACTAAGATATAGTATAGATTTAAGGTGAGTCCAGCTTAATTGTCTCCGCACTGCGGAGACAATTTGTTTTTTGGAGAAAGTCTCCGCACTGCGGAGACAATGATTCAATTGTTTTGTACTCCATCCATCACCATACTTTTTTATCAATTCTCCCGACAGTGTAGCGATAATTTGTTCACCATAACCCGCCCTTTTATTTTGCAGTATATTTTTTTTAATGAGTGTGCCTACATTCCAGTAAAGGCTAACCAGTTCGGCATTAAAGCTTGCTACCACCTGCTGGCGGCTTTGTTCAATTAACAAAGTAACCGATTGAAAAAAATCAGTATCAGCTTGTTTTTGTATTGATTTTTTTAAAGCCATTAATTCTATTTTATTACCAGCCAGGTTACCAGTTCAAATTTATATCCACTATCCGCATTGTTTTTAGTGGTTGCCAGCACAGCATGGCGTGAGCCGGATGTTAGCTGCCCCAGGTTCTTCTTTCGGAAAAGGCGTTCAGTTTCCTCTATGGCAGCTTTTAGCAATTTATCGGGTGCCTCCATATTGGCCCCGTTATTGGTTTCGGCATTAAACAGTTTGCAGAGTTCTTCGTAAGGGGCTTTTCGGTTTTGGCACAGCACCCGCATCATTTCCAGTACGGGTTTGCTTTGGGCATAAGCATAGCGTACGGTACCATCATTGCGTATATACACCAAAAAGTAAGGAAACAGCGGGTTAATATTGTTGCCGCCATCCACTTGTTCCTCCTGCTTCAGGCAATAGATAATGCCGGGCTGTATAATGTCAATCCACTGCTGGTTAAACAGGGTTACCCGTTCCCTGTCGCTGTAAGCCCCTGCAGGTGCAGGCACTACAGCATAAAGGCCGTTGGGCGATTGCTCCAGCCGCTCCCGGTTCTCCTGTATAAAATTCCAGAGGTCAATGCGGTAATCGTCTAAAGTAAAATCGGTAAGGCTAACGCCGTCCTGCTGCAGTTCATCCAAATCAAGCACTTCTGTTTGCAGGCGTTTTAGCTGGTGGTTGCGGTATTTCAGGTCTTCGGTTATCAGGTCTTCTAATTGCTCAGGGTTAAGCAGGTTATCTTCACCAGTGGCAGTTACATCCACAAGGGCCATCCGGGCTTCCACTCTTTCCTTCAGGTTCAGGTAGCCGTCAAGGTCTTCGGTAGGCCAGAAGTTCACTAATTGTATTTCCTTATTCTTGCTGCCCAGCCTGTCTATACGGCCAAACCGCTGTATAATGCGTACCGGGTTCCAGTGAATATCATAGTTAATAAGGAAATCGCAATCCTGCAGGTTCTGTCCTTCACTGATACAGTCGGTGGCAATCAGCAGGTCTATCTCCGCATCCTGCTTCATACCGTTCATCTTATTTCTTCGCTTGCTTACCGGCGAAAAATGGGTAAGTATATGATTGAACTCCGCTTTGCCATAGGTGGTATAAGCGGCGCTCCCTGCCACCAGGGCGGTATGTACTTTAAGTGTGGTTTGGGCCCAGTCTTTCAGATGGTCAAACAGGTATTTGGCGGTATCGGCAAAAGCGGTAAATACAATTACTTTCTTGTTCCCCTCATTCAGCCCTTTCTTTACTTTCTGCAGGATGGTTTCTTTAAGCAGTTGCAGCTTGGCATCCCTGTCGGGAGTAATGGCGCTGGCCACATTATACAACTCACTAAGGGCTTCCTTGTCTTTCTCCAGGTCGGCCAGCCAATTATCCAGGTTCAGATCTTTCATCTCAAACTGCAGTTTCTTACCAATCAGCCATTGTTCTTCATCTTCCGGCAGGTCTTCTTTCTCATCTTCATCGGGTTCGGCATCAAAAATTGAAATCTGCCCTTTATCAGGATGTTTGGTTTTAAAATCATTGATCCGTTCAATAAGCGTTTCAATTTTTCGGATAGTCCGGTCCATTGAAATCTGAAAGGATTCCACAGAACTTTCAAGCCGCTTCAGGAAGTTTATCTTCATCATATTGATGAGGAAGTTTTCCCGGTCGGCCTGTTTAAAAGCTTTTATTTCTCCCCCCGCCCTCGCTTCATATTTTGACCGCTGCTCAATCTTCACATATTTGGTGGGGTTGAAGATGGAGAGTTTGTACTGTATAATGATCTTATTCAGTTTGTCATAGCTCAAAAACCGGTTTTCTGTATCCAGCTTGGGATATTTGGGTACAGCCGGCAGCCGTTCAGGGAAATGCCCCACATTGTCTTTCCCATAAAATTGTATAACATGCTTGCGGCTGCGGGCAATAGTGAGTGTATCTAACAATTTTACAAAATCGGTTCCCAGCCGGTTCATCAGGTCGCTTACCTTTCTTTCGGAATTGAGTACAGGATTTGCCCAGTTGGTGAAATGTGTTTGCGCCAGTTTCAAAGTAGCTGCGATATCTGGTATCTGAGCAGCTTCGAGTAAGGCAGCCTGGTTTTCTTTGGTAATAAGGTTTACCTGGTTACGCAGGTCTCTCAGTGTATTGTTAACCGGTGTGGCACTCAGCAGCAGCACTTTTGTATCAACTCCTTCTTTAATAATTTTCTCGAGCAGCCATTTAACACGGTTCATTTTGGTACTCCCGTCTTCCAGTTCTTTTTCAGATGGGTTACCCCTGAAATTGTGGCTTTCGTCAATCACCACCAGGTCATAATTACCCCAGCTGAAATTGCTGAGGTCCAGGCCGTCTGCGGCAGATACTCCTTCTCTGCCCATATCAGTATGAAAAAGTACCGTGTAATCAAACTTATCTTTCTCAAAGGGATTTAAGGTGCTGTTTTTTCTTCGCTGGTAAACTGTCCAGTTATTGGAAAGTTTTTTTGGGCAAAGAACCAATACGTTCTTATTCAGCAGTTCAAAGTATTTGATTATAGCCAGGGCTTCATACGTTTTTCCCAGTCCCACACTGTCGGCAATAATACAGCCTCCGAATTGCATTATTTTATTGATGGCCCCTTTTACGGCATCTTGCTGAAAGCGGTACAGGGTATTCCAGATTTGCGTATCTAAGAAACCCGTTTTTTCATTAAAGAGCGGCTGGTCGTTTCGTTCGTCAAGGTATTTATCAAAAAGGTGAAACAATGTTTTGTAATAAATGAACTCCGGCGAATTCTCCTCGTAAAGATGGCCAAGGTATTGGAGCACTTTTTCTTTTACATCTTCCACTTCCACATTTTCAATCTGGTTATTCCACAACCTGTCAAACCATTCTTTTAAATCGGCTAAGTCCCGTTTGTCATTAACAACAAGGTTCAGTTCCATATTGGGCCGGTTGCCAAGCCCCAAACCATTTACAGTAAAATTGGAACTGCCCTGTATGGCTTCATTAACACCATTGGCCTTTTCAATATGGTACATTTTCCCATGCAGAAAATCGGGCCGTACCATTGACCTGATTTCCACTTTTTCTTTTATCCACTCCGAACACTGCCTGGCAATCATTTTTTGTTGTAAGCGGCCTTCGGGGGGGATTATCAGTTTTTCTTCCTCTATTTTATAAGACCTCGTATCGGCACCAGCCGAAACACTCTTAATAAAACGGGGCTCTCCAAAAAGAAGCCGCATGGAACTGATATTATCTAATTGCACTCTCAGCTTCTCATAAGCATATATTGTAAAATAAGCCGTAACAAAAGAAAGCCGTGCATCCCGGTTAATATTTTCAGATAGAAAATCCCCGACAGATCCATTTGAAAAATTATCCCTTATACTTTGCAGTGTTTTATCTCCGGCCATAATCGTATTCTGTCAGCTGTGTTTAAGATATTTCTTCACCATTCCGCCCCAAAAACATAAAGTTAATCCTTACCGCTTTATTCGCCACACAGGAAATTGCCCGCTTTGACAAAGAATCAAAACCGTTTATACAAGAAGATGAATTCAGTCCCCGGTAAGTATTCCAGTTATAAAGTATGGAGCAGGGCTGTCCACAATAAAGAGGCGATAGTATGATACAACCAATAAGTTGTTCAGCAGCAAATTTGGACAAGGTGGTTCGTGTTATCATATTAAAACATAAATGTAATAGAAATCATTTAAATAGTCACTGATGTGTTTCATACATTACCGGAATCATCAGCATTTTTCTTACACATAATACTGCTGTTGGACCTGCTACTTAAAACAATTTTGGGTGGCATTTTTGAACACTGTCCTTCAGCCTTTCACCTTAAAACCATCTTAAACAACATTCAACCATATTCAACCACTGCAATCCGACCTCAGACCTCTGACTTCCGTAAGCCTCCCCAAACCTCCACAAACGAACACAAACCTGCATAAACCTACATAAACCTCCACAAACAGGCTTTTTCTTACAACTTTCTACACAAACCTGCACAAACTTTTCCAAACAGGAAACCGGCACTCCGGTGCCATAGTATGTTTGCCCTGTACTCAAAAAACATACGACATGACAACCGCAGCCGCTACGACAGCCTTACCAATCCCATCCGCATCGCTTTCCCACACAACTGAAATAC
>CALLZY010000274.1 GCA_937858715.1 uncultured Chitinophagaceae bacterium
TGTGGCAAGGATTCTCTGCATAGACTATGGTCTGAAAAGAACCGGCATTGCCGTTACTGACCCGTTGCAAATAATTGCAACAGGGTTAACAACAATTCATCCTAAGGATCTGATTCCATTTCTGAAAGATTATTTTTCAAAAGAACAGGTAGAACTGGTTATTATCGGCTGGCCTACTAACTGGGATGATTCGGCAACTCATGCCACACCACATGTTGAAAGATGTATTAAAGATTTGCAGAAAAACTTCCCATCAATTCCCGTAAAAAAGGTAGATGAACGTTATACATCCAAAATGGCAAAAGATGCCATGCTTGAGATGGGCCTTAAAAAAATGCAGCGCCGCAACAAAGCCCTTGTAGATGAAATTGCAGCCACTATCATGCTTCAGGAGTATTTAAGGTCAATTAGTTGACTGGTTGACTGGTTAATAAGTTGATAAGGGTTAAATTTGCACATTAAACCTGTTAACTTCTAAACTCATTAACTTGATATTACCCATAATTGCATACGGACATCCTGTTTTGCGGAAAGTGGCAGCAGATATTTCACCGGATTATCCTCAGTTGTCAAAACTAATTGAAGATATGTGGGAAACCATGTATGCCAGCAGCGGTGTGGGGCTGGCAGCACCACAGGTGAACAAGGACATCCGTTTATTTGTTGTTGATACGGAGCAGATGTACAGAACTATGAATGAAGATGAAAAAGCTGATTATCCCGGCGATGAAGGTTTGAAAGCTGTCTTTATCAACGCCCATATTAAGGAACTGGATGGAGAAGAGTGGTCATACAATGAAGGATGCCTCAGTATTCCTAAGATCAGGGAAGATGTCTATCGCCAGGAGTCTGTGACCTTATCGTATATGGATGAACAATTTCAGCTACTGGAAAAAACGTTCACCGGACTCACCGCCAGGGTTATCCTGCATGAATACGATCATATTGAGGGGAAACTGTTTATAGACCATATTTCTCCTTTAAAAAGAAAATTACTTAAAGGAAAGCTGAATGATATTTCCAAGGGTAAGATCAGCGTAGATTATAAAATGTCCTTCCCTTTGTAAGGTTCTGAACCTTAAAAAAATACCCGGTTTGTGTTATTGTTTTGTATTTGTGAAAATCCTTTCTTTGCAATGATTAATAGGTAAACAGTACACAATAATATAATTTGTCAGGTTATTACTTATTGATAATTTTACTTGCTGGTTCGGTAAAACCAGTTTGGTTATCCCTCTCTTTAGCAGCAGCCAAAAACTGAAAATCTGTTCAGTCACTGTGGCTTTTTTTTAACCATTAAACAATAAGCTCATGAGAAAGAAAATTACCCTTTCTTACTTGGCGGTATTTCTTGCTATTTCCTTCTGTCATGGGCAGGTTCCATCTCTCAATCCTGTAAACGGTGTAGTTCCGGCCATAGTTAACTCAGCCGGAGGAACGTATGACAATGCTTTGTCGTACTACCGTTATGAATGGAGTGTTGGGGAATTGGTGCTTGTTCAGGCTTTTGCCCCTGCTGACAGTGCATTTCTTATCACGCAAGGAGTACTGCAACCCTGTACGGATGAAATTCACAATTCTCCGTACACCGTTCTGTTTGAGAACGGAGACTACAAATTATTCCCCAACCCAACCAGTGGAAAATTTGAGGTCGATTTCTTTGTAAAAACACCCGGACAGATGAGCCTGCAGCTCATTAATTCTGTTGGAAGTTTGCTCGAAAAGAGAAGCTATCATTACGACGGTTGTTGCCGCATTGAAATGTTTGACCTTTCAAAATATCCAAACGGAGTTTACTTCGTGGTTGCTGATCTTAAGCCAGATGTAAACAGGCCAGGGGATAATCTTGAAGTTATCCGTCATAGTGGCCTGAAGGTTATAAAAATGGATTAAACAATAATTCAGGTAGCCATTATTTAATCAAAAAACAAAAATCAAAATGAAAAAGATATTATCTATGCTGGCGGCTGTATTGTTGGTAGCCATCTCAGGCTATAGCCAGTCGCCCGGGTTTTTCAATTACCAGGGTGTTGCCCGTAACAGTGTGGGCAATGTATTAAAGAATCAGAATATTGGGATTCGCCTTACCGTTCGTGACGGATCATCCGGCGGTACGGTTGTTTACCAGGAATCCAGAACCGCTGTGACCAATCCGTTTGGATTATTCAACGTACAGGTGGGAAGTGCCGGTGCCACCAATGTTACCGGTACCATTCTGGGAGTTAACTGGTCAGTGGGTTCAAAATATATCCAGGTAGAAGTTGACCCTGCTGGCGGAACCAACTTTATCAATATTGGTACTGCCCAACTGGCAAGCGTTCCATACTCACTGTATGCAACTACATCCGGTGATATGGTTCTGCCATTTAACAAAACTCAGGCTGATGCCGGATCGCTTTTTAAAATTACTAACTCAGGCACCGGGGCTGGAAGCACTTCGCTGGAAGGTGTTACCAATTCAACAGCCGGTAATGCTGCTGCTGTAAAAGGTATTGTTTCTTCTGTATCAGCAGGAGGCTTTTCTACCGGTGTGCTTGGACAAAATAACGGTAATGCAGGCTTAGGTATTGGTGTAACTGGTACACAGGCCGGAAGCGGCTGGGGTGTTTATGGAGTGACTCCATCAGGTATTGGCGTTAATGGTAGCAGTACAAGCGGTATTGGTGTTAATGGTACATCAACTTCAGGCACTGGTGGCCGGTTTACAACTACATCAGGTCTTGCTTTGCATACAACAGGAGGCGTTCGTTTTCAGGGAATAGGCGAGGCAGCCAGCAGAGTTCTTGGAAGTGATGCCTCAGGTAATGCCACATGGCAAACAGTTGCCGCTTTAGGTGCTGTTACAGGCAGCGGTACTTTGAACCTGCTTCCCAAATGGACCCCAAGCGGCACGGTTCTGGGCAATTCTCTTTTATTTGATGATGGTAACAGTGTGGCTTTAGGTACCACTGCTCCTACTCATAGATTCACTGTAATTCATGGTGGCTCTACTGGTATTGGTGTTAGCTCTACATCAGGTTTTTCTGTTGTAGATATTAATGCGGCCAGTGGCGATGCTGCACTGCGTTTTGGCAATGGAGGCGTTAACCAGTGGAACATGAGAAACCGTCCGGGTGATAATTATCTCGAATGGTTTGAACTGGGTGGTGGCGGCAGCCGCATGGTTATCCAGGATGGAACTGGTAATGTAGGTATCGGCGAAACAGCAAACCCGACTTATAAATTGGATGTACTGCATGGCGGTTCAACCGGTATCCGCAGCCGTTCTTCTGGTTCATTCTCTGTAGTGGATATTGATGCTGCCAGTGGTGATGCAGCTTTGCGTTTTGCAAGGGCTGGTGTGAACCAGTGGAATATCCGCAACCGCCCAGCTGATGATTATTTGGAAATATTTGAGCTTGGTGGCGGCGGCAGCCGTGTTGTTATCCAGGATGGAACAGGTAATGTAGGTATTGGCGAAACAACCGCTCCTTCTTATAAATTAGATGTATTGCATGGTGGTTCAACAGGTATCCGCAGCCGTTCTTCCGGTTCATTCTCTGTTGTGGATATTGATGCTGCCAGTGGTGATGCAGCTCTTCGATTTGCCAATGCCGGTGTTAATCAATGGAATATTCGTAACCAGCCCGGGACTGATAACCTGCAAATATTTGAACTGGGAGGTGGTGGCGAAAGAATGCACATTCAAAACTCTACTGGTAATGTCTCTATAGGTGGTGAGGCGTCGCCAGCATACAGACTTGATGTTCTCCACGGAGGTGCAACCGGTGCCCGCATACGTTCTTCTTCAACTTTCTCTGTAATTGATATTGATGCTGATAATGGTGATGCTGCACTTCGTTTTGCAAAAGCTGGTGTGAACCAGTGGAACACCCGTAACCGTCCTGCCGATGATTACTATGAAATATTTGAATTAGGTGGCGGTGGCAGCCGTTTTGTAATACAAGATGGAACCGGTAATGTGGGTATTAATACCGATCCTTCTTACAAACTGGATGTATTGCATGGTGGTGCAACTGGTATCCGCAGCCGTTCTTCTTCAACTTTCTCTCTAATTGATATAGATGCGGCTAATGGTGATGCTGCACTTCGTTTTGCAAAAGCTGGTGTGAACCAGTGGAATATCCGCAACCGTCCTGCTGATGATTATTTAGAGATTTTTGAATTAGGTGGTGGCGGCAGCCGTTTTGTAATACAAGATGGAACCGGTAATGTGGGGATCAATACCGACCCTTCTTACAAACTGGACGTTTTGCATGGTGGTGCAACTGGTATCCGCAGCCGTTCTTCTTCAACTTTCTCTCTAATTGATATAGATGCGGCTAATGGTGATGCGGCCCTTCGTTTTGCAAAAGCCGGAGTTAACCAGTGGAATATCCGTAATAATCCTGCCACAGATGACCTTCAGATCTTCGAACTTGGTGGTGGCGGCGAAAGAATGCGTATAGATAATACAACTGGCCAGGTTGTAGTTTCTGGTGATTTCACCGCATTGGGTGTAAAAGCATTTACAATGGATCATCCATTGGATCCTGTTAACAAAACCCTGATGCATGCTGCTATTGAAAGCAACGAAGTATTAAATGCTTATAGTGGTAATGTTGTTACTGATGCAAGTGGCAAAGCAACCGTTAAGCTTCCTGATTATTTTGAAGCAATAAATAAAGATTTCCGCTACCAGTTGACAGTAATTGGCTCTTTCGCCCAGGCAATCATAAACAAAGAGGTTAGTAATAACCAGTTTGAAATTGCAACCAACCAGCCTAATGTTAAAGTAAGCTGGGAAGTGAAAGGCGTTCGTAATGATGCTCACATGCAGAAAACTCCATTTGTAGCTGAAAAAATGAAACCAGTGGCGCAAAGAGGAAAATACCTTGACCCTGCTGCTCACAACCAGACTGCAGATAAAGGAGTAAGCTATGATGCCGCAATTCAGTCTTCACTCAGCGATAATAAACCTGCTGAAAAGAAAGCTGCCCCTGCAACATCAGGTGGTAGTCTTGACCAGCAAGCCATACAAAGACCATCTGTTAAGCCTGTTGATGTATCGGGCAGTGTTATGAATACTGAGCCTGCAAAAGTTTCTGTAAAGGCACTTGATAAGACCGGAAGTGTTGAGGACGTTCCTGCAAAACCAGTTGAAGCAAAACCTGCAACTGAAACTAAAGGAACCAGCACTGAGGACCTTCCAAAGCCAGCTGCCGAAAAGAAAGCTGCTAATGAAGAAGGAAGTGTAAAAGGATAATTGTTAAAACATAGTTATCTAAAAATGGAAGGCTGCGGCCTTCCATTTTTTATTGATTTTCAGGGCCAAAAAAAACTCTGTATTTAAAACAGAAGCCTTTATATTTGCACCCCGATTAGGCAACAGCCAATTGGCGGGAGGTAGTTCAGCCCGGTAGAATACGTGGTTTGGGACCACGGGGTCGCAGGTTCGAATCCTGTCCTCCCGACAGGCAGTAAAGAGAGGTAACAGTAAGGTTACCTCTCTTTTTTTATATTTTCTGAGAACAGGGGTTCATATCTTTATATCCCTATGCCTGAAATTAGCACACGGACGTTTTTTAAGAATTTTTTCTCCCTCGGGGCAGTTCAGGTTATTAACTCACTCCTTCAGCTGGTTGTTGTTCCATTTGTTATATCCCGTATTGGAATAGCACAGTTCGGTGTTGTGGCCGTGGCTCAGGTGGTGGTAAATTATATGGCAACATTTACCGATTATCATTTCAATCAGTCTGGCACCAAGGCTGTTTCACTCAATACAAAGGATAAAATTTTTTTATCAGACCTTTTCTCAAAGGTGTATGTCGTTAAGCTGCTGCTAATTGCCCTGGCGCTATTGGTTTTGTTGCTTCTGTTCTTTTTGTTTCCGTTTATCAGGGAGAATTTCTTACTCTACCTGTTATCTTTTGTTTATGTTCTGGGGTACGCTTTGCAGCCTGTTTGGTTTTTACAGGGAGTTGAGAAGATGCAATGGATTGCAGCTGCATCATTGGGTTCAAGGGTATTATTTGTAGGCCTTATACTGCTGTTTATGAAGAATGCAGGTGATAGCTGGCAATATCTTTTCTTTCTGGGAGTTGGGCTGGTAATAACCGGACTTGCCAGTATTTTATTTGTCTATAAAAGGTTTGGCCTGAAATGGCGAATGCCTGCAGTGAATGAGATCAGAGAGGAGATTAAAACCGGCTGGCATATAACAGCTTCTAATATCTCAATGAATATAATGCAATATGGAAACCTGTTTATTCTGCGGGTTTTCGCTACTGATGTTATTGCCGGGTATTTCAGTGTGGCTGAAAGGGTGTTTTTTACTATGAAATATGCTTTAAGTATTTTCTCACAGGCTATTTTTCCCGGAATGTGCCGGGCCGCTACTCAATCAAAAATTATACTTGCAGGCTTTATAAGAAAATTCTTTGTGCCATTCTTTGTGCTGGTGATTGCCGGCAGTATGACCGTTTACCTGCTGGCAACACAGATACTTGGCTTCTTTTTAGATAGTGTTAGTGAGGATGCAATTTTTATACTAAGGACGCTTTGTATAATAATGCCTGTAATCAGTCTTAATCAACCTGCCGCATTGACTCTGCTTGCTTATGAAAGGAATAAAACTTATGCAGCTGTATTTACAACCGCATTGATAATAAATGTTCTGTCAAATGTTATACTTGCTTATTACCTGGAAGCGAAGGGCACTCTGATAGCGATTTTTATAACAGAGACCTTCATTACTATAGCTCTTTGGCTATCTATGCGGAAAACATTAATTGATAAAGCTTAGAAGCTGCTGTTCCAATTTTAGAACAGCAGCTTCCAAGTATCAGAGAATACCTGCAAGTTCAAGGCTTCTCTTTTTCAGGTTTCTTATCTCTATATCTTCTATCACAGGGTCGGCGGTTAATACTAATGAGGTGTTATTTTCTTTCCACCAGTTATTTTGCTTCAGTTCAATAAACGAAATAACACCGATAAGATATTTGCGTTCTTCCTGAGCATGCCATTCTTCAATCCATTCAAAGCGTTCACGGGGAATAAATGAAATATCATCAAAGCTTACAAAAACCCTGAGGAAAACATCGTCACTCAATTGGTGAGGTTTATGGTGGTAAAGTTTTTTGTATTCATAGCGGTAGTGATACCTCAATGCAGCAATATCACTTAGCACTGCCGATGCTGTTGGAAAACTGCCAGCACCTTTCCCGTAAAAGAATTGCTTGTCAGCAAAACCACTTTCAATAACCACTCCGTTGTATTCGTTTTTTACAAAAGCCAGGTGATCGTCCTGCTTTACAAACTGAGGCAGAACAAAGGCCGCCACACCTCCATTCTTTAATTTTTGTGCCTGTGCTACCAGTTTTATGGCCTGCCCTTTTTCTTTCGCAACTGTTGCATCAGCTGAATGAACGTTTTGTATGCCGTTGAACAAAATGTTTTCAGGTTGTTCAATAATGCCATAGGCATGGGTAAGCAGGAAAGTCCATTTATTTACAGCATCATAACCCTCAACATCCAATTTGGGATTGCTTTCTGCAAAACCCAGTTGCTGTGCCAAAACAAGGGCCTGTTTGAAATCGAGACCTTCCTCAAATATTTTTGTCAGGATGAAATTCGTTGATCCATTCACAATTGCTTTAATTGAATGCAGCAGGTCGTTATCGTAATACTCCTCAAGATTTCTTATAACAGGAATGGAGGCACAGGCTGCGGCTTCGTATAATAATGACCGGCCGGTTTTTTCCTGCAACTCCAGTAGTGCAGGCAAATGTTCTGCAATCATTTTTTTACTGGCACTTACCACATCCTTTCCGTTATTTAATGCGGTAGTTACGATATCAAAAGCGGCATCTGCATCGTCAATTACTTCGACTATGACATTGATGTCTCTGTCGTTCAGCAGTTCGTATTTATCTGTTGTAAAAAGTGAAGCCGGGGCATTTCTCTTTTTACCGTAGTTCTTGATGCAGATTCTCTTTATCGATGCTTTTAAGGATGGGGTTTGCTGTAATACCTTGTAAAGGCCTTCGCCTACAACTCCGAATCCAAAAAGTCCGATTGTTAATTGTTTATGTGTTTCCATGTTTATTCGTTCACAATTTTTAAATGAAATGATCTTTGTTCGTCAATAAATTTTCTGAGGGCTGTTTCAATTTTTTCGTATTCGAGCAGAAAGCCGTCATGTCCAAAGTCGCTAGAAATAGTCAGGAGTTCTGCACCTGGAATATTCTTTTGTAAATTCTCACTTTCTGAAATTGGGTAGAGTACATCGGAGGTTATGCCGATAACGAGTGTCTTTGCTTTTATTGCTTTTAAAGCAGTCTCCGTTCCATTACGGTTTCTGCCCACATCGTGACTGTCCATACTCTGCGACAGGCGATAATAACACAACGCATTGAAGCGGTTCACTAATTTCAGGCCCTGGTAACGCTGGTAATTATCTGCCGCATACTTTGTTTCCTTACTCAACGGCACAACAGCCTTGTCTCTCCTCTGTGTAATGTCATAGCCATTATAATGCCGGTAAGATAACAATGCAATGGCCCTGGCTGCTGCAAGACCTTTTTGTCCTGCATCTGGTCGTTGTTCCAGCCATGTGCTGTCGGCTTCAATGGCCATGCGCTGTGAAGTATTAAAGGCAATGCCCCACGGCGACAGTACTGCATTGGTGGCAATCGGAACAATGTATTCAAAAGCTTCGGGTTCTTCAATAGCCCATTCGAGCAACTGCATGCCTCCGGTGCTTCCGCCCAGGCCGATGAATATCTTTTTTATTCCAAGATGTTCTTTCAGGCGCTGATAGGTTTTTGTCATGTCCCTGATGGTAAACACAGGGAACTGATGATAGTAGGGCTGGCTGGTAAGCGGATTGATGCTTAACGGTGAAATGCTTCCATAAGGGCTGCCCGGTTTATTTACACAGATGATAAAATATTTAGCCGGGTCGAAGTACTTCCCTTCACCGACCAGTCCGGGCCACCATTCAACCGGATTGCTGTTTGCAGTAAGTGCATGAAAAATCCACACCACATTATCTTTTGCTGCATTCAGTTTGCCATGAGTGGTATAGGCCAGGTGGAAACCCGGAAGGGTTTCACCTGACTCTAATGTAAAGGGCTGCTTATAATTGAAAACAGATGTCACTTTCTTTTCTGATGATGAGCGGACAGAACCCTAAAGTGTGCGACGCAAGGGCCGATGCCCAGGGAACTGAAGCTGGTTAAATAATTAACTGACTAATTCGTTTGCAAAAACTTTTTCAAAAGCCTGCTCAAAGTCAGCTTTTATATCTTCAATATGTTCAATGCCCACACTGATGCGTACCTGGTTGGGCAGTACACCTGCGGCTACTTGCTCTTCAGCGCTTAACTGTTCATGTGTTGTTGATGCAGGATGAATGGCAAGTGTTTTGGCATCGCCTACATTGGCAAGGTGACTGACCAGTTTCAGCGAATCAATAAACTTACTCGCATTTTCCTTTGTCCCTTTTACTCCGAAATTGAGTACACCACCAAAACCGTTGCTTAAGTATTTATTGGCCAGTTCGTGGTACGGACTTGATTTTAATCCGGGATAGCTTACAAATTCAACCAGCGGATGTGCTTCAAGCCATTGGGCTAATGCCAGTGCATTATCAACATGACGCTGTACCCGGAGACTGAGTGTCTCTAAACCTTGCAGCAGCAGGAAAGAATTGAACGGACTTTGTGATGTGCCAAAATCTCTTAAGCCCTCCACTCTTGCACGGATGGCAAAAGCGATGTTTGGCAGCCCGAGCGGATTACCTTCACCAAACACAGCCCAGAATTTTAACCCATGGTAGCCTTCTGATGGTTCTGTAAATTGCGGGAATTTTCCGTTGCCCCAATTGTAATTGCCGCCATCAATAATTACTCCGCCGATTGTTGTGCCATGGCCGCCAATCCATTTTGTAGCTGATTCAACAACAATATTTGCTCCATGTTCCAATGGACGGAACAGATAACCGCCGGCGCCAAAAGTGTTATCAACCACTAAGGGTAAATCGTATTCTTTGGCAATTGCAGCAAATTTTTGAAAGTCAGGAATATTGAGTCGTGGATTGCCAATTGTTTCCAGATAGATGGCCTTAGTATTTTTATCAATATGCTTTACAAAGCTTTCTGCATCGTCACCATCTGCAAAGCGAACCTCGATGCCAAGACGTTTAAAGGCAACTTTAAACTGGTTATAGGTGCCGCCATACAAATATGAAGTGGAAATAAAATTATCTCCGGCTTGCAGAATGTTATTTAATGCCAGAAATTGTGCCGCCTGGCCTGAGCCTGTTGCTACTGCGGCTACGCCTCCTTCAAGTGCAGCTATTCTTTGTTCAAAAACATCCGTTGTAGGGTTCATGATGCGGGTATAGATGTTGCCAAACTCTTTTAATCCAAACAGGTTGGCAGCATGTGTTGCATTGTTGAATCCGTATGATGTGGTTTGGTACACAGGAACTGCCCTTGATTTTGTTGTCGGGTCAATTTGCTGGCCTGCATGCAGCTGTAATGTTTCAAAACGATGATTGTTGCTCATAAATATCTTATGGGTTTAGAATGTTAATGATTAAAAAATGTAAGCAGTAAAAGAGAGGGCAAAGCCCATCGGGGAAAATAATATGTATGCCTTACGGCATACAACAACGACAACAAATGCACATGGAAACTGTGCTGCGTAAAATAGTGTATGTTGTCTGTTTATTCATAATTACCCGATAAAAGTAGTGGACTTTTTATATCGTATCCAACTATTTTCTCTTTTTTTTCTGCTTTCGTAAATGTTAAAAAGATTTTGCGAATGACTGTTTGTTTTTGAAGGCTCTGCTAATACTTCTGGAATACCGGAGCTTTTACTGCATGGACTGTTGTTGTTGATGCGTTGTTGTTTGTTCATCTTCTTTGGTTTTAAACATGATGAAATGTTGTCAGACATTTTTTACATTACTTACCAAAAAAAGTTATCGGGGAGAAATTTCAGTCTTTCCTGAGGAGAAGAAGGAAATAAAAAAGCTCACCCGATAAATCAGATGAGCTTTTAAATATGTTGTGAAAATATTTTAGCATTAATCTGACTTATCTGTCACGCCATTTGCGTGATGGAATTGGCACCTTATATTATCATACTTCGTCAAACTCAGTTTGATAAACAGGTTGTCAAGGCTTCATTGGGCCATTACCCTCAGCCTTTCTTGATAAGTATCTGTAAAGAACTGATGCGAAGATAGGAGTTTGAAGTATTTATTTCAAAATACCGGATTAAAATTTTCAGCAAACAAGTGTTTGGTTTTAGCGGAACTCTTTCTGTAATTGAGTTTCAGCCTGCATAATTCTTTTCAATCCACTCTTTTTGGGAACGGGCAGAACTTTCAGTTACTATCTTCTTCTCAATTTTTTGCTGTGCATTCGTAATGGCATTGCTTATCATCGGATGCTGGATAGGCTCATTTTTATCCATGCCTAATTTTTTCATCAGTTCGATGATACGTTCCCCGCCAAAGGCTTTAAATAGTGGTTCCTCTAATGCTGACCAAACTGTTACAGCCTGTAGATTGAGTTTTTCATATAGTTCTTCTTCTTTTGCTTTTACTGGATAGTGTTCAGCAAAAAGAACTGTTTTGCCGTTAAGCTGGTGTGAGGAAACTTCTCTTGACATTAATATGGCACCTGTATCAGCACCATTTTGAGAGAAAAATGAACCCATATCGTTATAGCTTTCTTCAAACCAGCAAATGAATATTGCTTGCGGATTAGTCTTCCACAGGTTTAGCAGGTTATTAAGCTTTGCCGCTGCACTGATGGTGACAAAATCTGTAACAGGTATTCCTGTTTTCTTCTTTTTGAACAAGCCGAACATAAGTATCGATTATTTGTTGATTCTGTTACAAAATACTGCAAAAAACCGATAAGCTTTGTGCTTATCTTCGTTCGTCGTTATGGCTGCTATAATCAGAAATACGGAAACCACAAACTCAGGACAAGAACAGATTGAAGTGTTCGGGGCCAGGGTGCATAACCTGAAGAATATTGACATCTCTATTCCAAAGAATAAATTGGTTGTTATTACCGGTATCAGTGGCAGCGGAAAATCATCGCTTGCCTTTGATACTATCTACTCCGAAGGTCAGCGCCGCTATATGGAAACCTTTGGTGCTTATGCCCGCCAGTTTATCGGCGATATGGAACGGCCAGATGTTGATAAGATAACAGGTTTATCACCTGTCATCTCTATTGAGCAAAAGACAACGAACAAGAATCCCCGCTCAACTGTTGGAACAGTAACGGAGATATATGATTTCCTTCGTCTGCTCTTTGCAAGAATAGGTGAGGCTTACTCATACAATACCGGAAAGCGGATGGTGAAGTGGAGTGAAGAAGAAATCGTTGAGAATATTTTTTTGAAATATAAGAACAAAAAAATTGTATTGCTGGCACCGCTGATTCGTGGCCGCAAGGGACATTACCGGGAACTGTTTGAAGATATCCGTAAGAAAGGTTTTTTGAAAGTAAGGGTTGATGGGGAGATAAAGGATATAGTTCCCAAAATGCAGGTGGACAGGTATGCGATTCATGATATTGAACTGGTGGTTGACCGCCTTCAGGTTTCTGATGATTTAAAAGCAAGGCTCAGCCAGAGTGTGCAACAAACGCTGAAGCTGGGTAAAGACCTGATGTTTTTGTTAGTGGATGATTCAAAGTTTGTGCAGTATTCAAAATTGCTGATGTGTGAAGACACCGGCATCAGTTATGAAGAGCCTTCTCCCAACGCTTTCTCATTTAATTCTCCTTATGGTGCCTGCCCGGCCTGTAAAGGGTTGGGGACAAAGCACCAGATAAATATGGAGGCCGTTATTGCGGACTCCTCTTTAAGCATCAGCGAGGGAGGGATTGCTCCGCTTGGTGAAGAAAGAGATGCATGGGTTTTTCGACAGGCGAAAGAAGCAGCAAAAAAACATAAGGTTTCGCTGACAACCCCTGTTGGAAAACTTTCTGCCAAGCAACTTAATGTGATGCTGTATGGAAATGAGGAAGGTGAACAGGCAGACGTTGATTTTGAAAATGCAAAGTTTGATCCTTCAGCTCCATTTGAAGGAGTGATAAATATGCTGTATCGCTGGTTTGCCAATCCTTACAGCGAGGCGATAAGGGAGTGGACAGAAGATTACATGACTATAAAACCCTGCGACAGTTGTGGAGGCGCCCGGTTAAAAAAAGAAAGTCTTTGGTTTAAAGTGAACGGAAGAAATGTTGCCGAACTGGGCAATATGAACCTTGATAACCTGGCTGCCTGGTTTGATGGTATTGAGCTGATGCTGGATAACAAGCAAAAGACAATTGCAAAAGATATACTGAAAGAAATAAGAGAGAGGCTGCAGTTTTTGATTGATGTCGGACTTACTTATCTTTCTTTGAACCGGCCTTCAAAGACACTAAGTGGTGGAGAATCGCAGCGTATCAGGCTGGCCACGCAGATTGGTTCGCAGTTGCAGGGCATTACATATATACTCGATGAACCTTCAATTGGCTTGCACCAGCGGGACAATCATCGCCTGATTGAAGCGCTGAAAAATCTTCGCAATATTGGCAACAGTGTGCTGGTAGTGGAACATGATAAAGATATTATGCTGGCAGCCGACCATTTAATTGACATCGGTCCGAAAGCAGGTTATCATGGCGGAAGGATTGTGGCGCAGGGCGAACCAAAGCAACTGCTCAAATTAGATACTTTAACATCAGGGTATCTTAACGGACACAGACGAATAGAAGTGCCAGCGGAAAGAAGAAAAGGTAATGGTAAGTTTCTGGAACTGAAAGGTGCGAAAGGTAACAACCTGCAGAATGTTGATGTGAAATTTCCTTTGGGTAAATTTATTTGTGTGACAGGTGTAAGCGGCAGTGGAAAATCAACACTGATTAATGAAACGCTTTATCCGATTCTGTCTAAACATGCTTACGGTTCCAAAGCAATGCCTCTTGAGTACAAATCAGTAAAAGGACTGGAGTATATTGATAAAGTAATTGAAATAGACCAGTCGCCAATCGGTCGTACTCCAAGAAGTAACCCGGCCACTTACTGTGGATTTTTTACAGAAATAAGAACATTGTTTGCCTCATTGCCCGAAGCAAAAATCCGTGGTTATAATGCAGGACGTTTTTCGTTTAATGTAAAAAACGGACGCTGTGATGTGTGTGAAGGCGGTGGTATGCGGGTGATAGAAATGAACTTTCTGCCCGATGTGTATGTACATTGCGAAAAATGCAACGGGAAACGATATAACCGGGAAACACTGGAAATTCGCTATAAAGGAAAATCAATTGCTGATGTGCTGGAGATGACAGTGGAGGAGGCAGTGGAGTTTTTCCAGAATGTACCATATTTATACAGAAAGATAAAAGTGCTGGAAGAAGTGGGCCTGGGTTATATAACACTTGGGCAGTCGGCAGTAACATTAAGCGGGGGAGAAGCACAGCGGGTAAAACTGGCAACAGAGTTATCAAAAAAAGATACCGGAAAAACTTTTTACATATTAGATGAACCAACAACCGGTTTGCACTTTGAAGATATTAAACACCTGCTGGATGTGCTGAACAAATTAGTGGACAGGGGAAATACGGTTTTAGTGATTGAGCATAATATGGATGTGATAAAAGTGGCTGACCATGTTATTGATATTGGCCCGGAAGGCGGGGACGGCGGAGGTGCCATTGTATTTGAAGGAACACCGGAAGAGTTGATAAAGAATAAGCAGAGTTTTACCGGACATTTTTTAAAACCAGAACTTGTCTGACAGTTGATGTCTTGCAAGTTTGCAAAACTAATACTATGGGATTTGATCACATCAGCGGCCTGCCCGATTGGGAAGATGAAGATGATTACCGTGACGATGATGAGGAAGGCGACGAATGGAAACCTAAGCCAACTACCGAAGCCTGCAAGGCCATGTATGAACAGTGGAAACAGGTAATGATTGTACTCAACGGTGCTATGGAAACTATGAACACTGATACAGGTGAAGGTGGTTTTCCGGCAGAGTATTGGGAAGACCACAAAGCCATGCTTCTCGGTGATGCCTACCAGGTAGCAGTAAAGATAAAAAGTTCGGAGGCCGGCCTGTACATGATACGCATGGAGAATGCCTGCCTCATCCGTAAAAATGCACAGTTTATAAAATCATCAATGCTTACGATGATAAGCGAAGGGGCAATAGAAGAAGCACATGGGATGGTGATAAGGGACGAGATTGATAAGTTCCGGACTATGTTCAGGCATTGGGTAAGCACTTTTGAAAGAGATGAGTTTGAAGACGAGTGGGGATTGTTTTGAAAATTATAGATAGTAAAAAACCCACCAAGCGGTGGGTTTCTTATTAATAAGCTGTAAGAATCTTAAACTTTTGGTTTGTTATCAGGAAGTTTCACAATTCCCATAATCCAAAGAACTCCTAGAACACCTGCGGCAATCGCAAGATAAATGCCAATTGAAGTAAAGCTGGAGGCACGCAGAAATTGTATTAATGCTATACCACCACCTGCACCAAACGCAATCAGGGAATAAAGCTTTTCCTGTCCCTCATATCCTTTAGTTTTGTCTCCAAAAACAAAAGGCAAAACACCTGCGCCAATAAAGCCTAAGAACGAAAGCCATCCAAGTTCATGCAGACCATTTACTGAGTAGCCGCCAAAGCCCCCGAAAGAAAACTTCCACCAGGGAAGAATACAGGCTATTACGCCAACACCAGCTAATATTAAAGCATACAATTTTTGTTTGTTCAAATTTTCCATAACTAATTTGGTTGATTTTGGTTGTGCCTACTCATATGGCTTTTCGGCATTCGCCCCTGTTTAATGGTCAGGTATCCAATAAGTTGTTCAGCCTAAGGTAAGGCAGTTTTTTTGTAAAAAAGTCAGCAGCAGGTTATTTTTTTGTACTAAATGATAACAATGAGTTAGTTGCAGCAGAGATGGGAGAAGATAATTCCGTAAAGGTTGGCAGGAAGTGATTGTCCCAAAAGGGTCTCCTTGCGGAGCAAAAATCTTTATCAAGGTGTAGCTAATCTTTGGTTTTTCACCCGGATACCGGATTTAAGCAATTTTCCTGCCTTTACGGTTCTTAGTTATGACATGTTAAAAGAACTCTGGTTTGTGTGTCTGGCTTGTTTACCAGGCCATAGTTCTGTAAGTGGGGCAGAGAATGTTTAATAAAATGATTACTAATAAGAGTACCAATAGAGAACGGATCAGGTTTATTCAACCAGGGTATCAGATTTTATTAAGTTCCCCGCCGCTTACAGATTTTACCTTCCATTACGCAATTAAGTTTACCGGATATCAAAAAGGCCTTTCACAGACTCCTCGTCATCCACAAGCACTATGTAGGTGTACTTGCCGGGAGCAAGCCCTTCAGTAATAATATGTCCTTTGGGCTTAAGGTCATATACCTTAACAAGAATGCCACTGGCATCAAAAACATGAATGCTCACTTTTGAGCCCACAATGTTTTTAACCGACATGTGCATAGTCCTCTTTACAATGTCTGGATGGATTTTTACAATCTTGTTATTTCTTGAGGAAAATGAGGTGATAGTGGATTTTTTTTCCACTTTTGTTTTATTGCTGATTGTTTCATCATCTCCCGTTACCTTGGCAATGTTTAATGAGTCTTCAAAGTCAGCATCTGCAGCCAGCAAGGGTGCTGGTAATATGACTGCGAGGGCAAAGAGTGCATTGGCAGCCAGCGCAGAAATGTTACTTAAGGTTTTCATATCGGCACAGTTTAGTGGTTTGTATTAATAGAATACAGGGCACTTCAGTTGTTTGGTCCTGGCATCGTTGTTTATACGCCAGCCTAATCTCAGGATTGTAGAGAAATAGGCATCGTTTTCCTTTGGGTCTCCTCTTTCAGCAAATTCAGGATAAGGTCTTGATGCAGGGAAAGTATATGTTCCCCTGTAGTAAAGCCTTCTTGCCACAACAGCATCAGCAGCCGGCAGGTTCTGGTCAAAGTGAATCGGATCTATATAATAATCATGGCTTACATCATCAACATAATCTGTAAAAAGCTTACGATGTAATATTTCAAGGCCTATGTATGTTCTTTCCTTGATATAGTATTTGAATCCGAAACCCATCAGCACATTCATCTGTGTAAGTTTGTAAGGCTTGCTGTCAGGATACTGCGGGAATCCTTGTCCCTCCAGTTTAAGAGGTGCAAGGTTTACCCAGCTTCCATCTGCATCTTTGGCTTGCGGATTGAAATGGTAAAGACCTACACCACCCACAACATAAGGCCTGAATTTTCCTTTAAGCCCATCGTACTTTTCGAAGAAGTATGTGGGATATAGTTCTGCAGCGATATAGGCTTCACTGATTTTTGATCTGAAGCTGAGTCCTCTTTCTCTTCTGTCCATTTCAGCGCCGCCTTTGGCGGGAGCCTGGGCATCATCACCTTCTACATAGCCAAGGTTTCCGGCAATTCGTAAACTGGCCCACTCAACAGGATAATAGTTGAAGTAAACACCCTTATTCATCTTAGTTAGTGGAACATCAAGGTCCTTGATAAAAGTCTTGCCAACACCGGCACTGCCGCCTAAATCGCCAAGGAAAAACATAGTGCCAAGGCCTAGGCCTGCTTCAAATTTTCCATCTCCTGAGGTGATTGATTGTGCCTGCGACAGAACAGAGGAGAGTGCTATACTAAATAATAGTATTACACTTCGTAAGAAAGGTAAACTTGCTCTCATTGGTATCAGATTTCTGGTTTTCTGCTATTGGATTTCAGTGCTAAAGTAGAGAATGCACCAGCAACAATACCTTAAATGCCGGCAAAAGATGAGAAAAGGATATATTTCCCAA
This sequence comes from uncultured Chitinophagaceae bacterium, assembly GCA_937858715.1. Lineage (GTDB taxonomy): Bacteria > Bacteroidota > Bacteroidia > Chitinophagales > Chitinophagaceae > JJ008. The sequence continues at coordinate 17,865 of CALLZY010000274.1, forward strand.
GTTGTTCTACTGCGAATATTTACGAAATCTGACCTTTACGCAACATTTCAATATGTTCAATGCCGTCTTCAAGATAGATATCGCTGGTTTGTTCAAAACCTAAAGAAGAGTAGAATTTATTGAGGTAAAGTTGTGCGCCGATTTTTATACCAGTGACGCCGAAGAGTTCAATTGTTTTTTTGATGGCAACATTCATAAGTTTTCTCCCTGTTCCGTTTCCCCTTGTTGTTTTCGATGTTACCACCCTTCCGATTGAAGGTTCCGTATATGAAATGCCCGGGGGTATAATACGGGCAGTTGCAAGCAGGTTATCATCCTGCCAGTACATAACATGGTACGAGAGTTTGTCTTTATTATCCATGTCCTGATACACACAGTTTTGCTCCACCACAAATACTTCACTTCTTAATTGAAGGATGGCATACAACTCAGCTACAGTCAGTTCATCAAATTTTTTTATCTCCCAGGTCATTTTCTTAATAGTTGTATTTGTTCTTCCAGAGAAATTTGAGGTGTTTTCTTAATTCTTCTTCCCTCGCATTTTTCCCGGGATTATACAAAGTTGTACCACTTATTTCTGATGGGAGATATTCTTGTGCTGAAAAATTGTTTTCATAGCTGTGCGAATACTCATAATCTTTTCCATATCCGAGATTTTTCATCAGGCGGGTTGGCGCATTGCGTATGTGCAATGGTACAGACAGGTCGCCTTTCTCCCGCACCATAGCCTGGGCCATATCAATAGCTGCACAGGCTGCATTACTTTTTGCACTTGCCGCAAGATAGGTGGCGCATTGCGATAAAATAATCCTTGACTCAGGATAACCAATCTTATTTACCGCATCAAAAGTTGTATTAGCAAGTACCAGTGCGGTAGGATTTGCATTGCCAATATCTTCGCTGGCAAGAATTATCATTCGCCGGGCTATAAACTTTACATCTTCACCGCCTTCAATCATGCGTGCAAGCCAATAGACAGCAGCATTGGGGTCGCTGCCGCGGATTGATTTAATAAATGCTGAGATGATGTCATAATGCTGCTCACCGCTTTTATCATACAAGGCAATTTTTTGCTGTGCAACGTTCATAACAAATTCATCAGTGACGGTTACTGAATCCTCGTTGGTGTCGCAAACTATTTCCAGAAGGTTAAGCAGTTTTCTCGCATCTCCTCCTGATAAGTTGATGATTGCTTCTGTTTGCCTGAGTTCAATCTTTTTCTTCTTTAGAAATTCATCGTTAGCGATAGCTTTTTCAAGAAGGCTGATTAAACTTTCATTACTTAAAGGCTTTAATACATACACCTGGCACCGGCTGAGCAAGGCACTGTTAACTTCAAATGAAGGGTTTTCGGTGGTGGCTCCAATAAGTGTAATGATACCTTTCTCGACGGCACCGAGCAGAGCATCCTGCTGAGACTTGTTAAAGCGGTGAATCTCGTCAATAAATAATACCGCACCCTTGTGTTCTTTTGACTTTTCAATTATTTCTCTTACATCTTTAACACCAGCATTGATAGCACTTAGCTGATAAAAAGGTGTATGCAGTGTATTTGCGATAATGTTTGCAATTGTGGTTTTGCCGGTACCCGGAGGCCCCCAAAAAATGATAGAGGGTATTTTGCCCTGTTCAAGTGTCTTTCGCAGAATACTGCCTTTACCTAAAAGATGTTCTTGTCCGGCCACCTCGTCGATATGCCGGGGCCTTATCCGTTCTGCCAGTGGCACATGTTCATTCATGCGGTTAAGGTAGTGAAATTGATATATATCATCTTCAGACTTTTATGAAAAAAGCTACATTTGCCTCTTAACAATCGATTGCGAATAGTGAACCATTTTTCTGGCGATATAAATTGTAATATATCCGAGCTGCAACAGCAAATTGCAGTTTTTGAAGATGTGTCTGCATATAGAAAGCTGTTTCATTGCCTTTTTCCTTCTATTCAAAATTTTGCTTTCTCAATCGTGAAATCAAGGCAGCTTGCCGAAGAAATTGCCTCGGATGTACTTATGGAAGTATGGATGCGGAGGCTTAAACTGATGGAAGTCGAAAATTTGCGGCTTTATCTTTTTACCAGCGCAAAAAATGCTTCTCTTAAGAAGTTGAGGCAGGAAACCCGTTTTAGCCTTTCAACCCTTGATGAATTGCAGGTAGAGTTTATTTCCGATTATGGCAATCCTGAAGAGCTGATGAACAGGTCAGAGCTGGAAAAGAAGGTACATGAGGCCATTAATGAACTCCCGCCCCGCTGCAAGGTCATTTATAAGCTCGCAAAAGAGGATAAACTTAAATACGCTGAGATTGCTGAATTACTGGATGTGAGTATTAAAACAATTGATAGCCAGCTTGTTATAGCAAACAAGAAAATTATCTCCACTGTTAAGTCCTTCGTTGGAAAAAAAAGTTAACATTCCTTTAGGGGATTATGCCTCCCTCTGTACTCCTTATTATGGATATGTTTCAATCAGACGAAGACAGAATATTAACCCTCGTTACACGGAAATTAATGGGCGAAGCGACCAGTTCTGAACTGGATGAGCTCTCTTCATTAATAGCAGAAAATCCTTCGTATGAAATATTAATTCAATCTCTTACGCATATTTGGGACTCTTCGCCAGTTGTAGATGAAGAGTTCATGGAAGCCACATTTGTTGCACACATCGACAGAATGAAGAGCAATGGATGTGAATTTGAATCATATGAAGCAGCCATTGAAGCGAAGCGCCCCTGGTATTCTCCAAAAAGAATGCTGGTTCCCGCTTTTTCAGTACTTGCAATAATTACAGCGGTCTATTTTCTATTTGGCGGAAGAGCTTCAGAAAATAAGCCGGTAATGGCTGAAGGGAAGGAAATTAAAAATGAAATAAGCACCCGGAATGGAAACCGCACAAGGATACAACTGCTGGATGGGTCAACCGTTTGGCTTAATGCTGGCAGCAAATTAGATTACGGAAAGGATTTTGGCGGGGCAAAAAGAGAAGTGTATCTGACTGGTGAAGCATTCTTCGATGTGACAAAAAACCCGGAGAAGCCATTTATCATACATACCAACGCCATCGATGTAAAAGTAATTGGTACCCAATTCAATGTTAGATGCTACCCTACTGATAAAATGGTTGAAACAAGCCTTATTAAAGGCAGTGTGGAAGTACTGGTGAAAAACAGGGGCGAAAAATGGGTGCTGAAGCCCAATGAAAAATTGCTTGTGGAGAATGTTACATCTCTGCCCTTAAAAAGGAGCAAGGATGAAGCAGAACCTGTCAGGGCAAGACAGGTTTTGGTGGCAATAAAACCGCTCACATATCAGAATAATGATTCCGTATCAGTAGAGGCGGCCTGGGTCCGCAATAAATTGTCTTTCCAGGACGAATCATTTGCAGAAGTGGCACAAAAAATGGAACGATGGTACGATGTGGAGTTTGAGTTCAGAACTGAGGGTTTAAAAAATCTTTCTGTGTACGGGTCATTCACCAGCGAAACATTGCAGCAGGCACTTGAAGCATTGGAGTTTTCGTTTGGTTTTAAATACTCTATGCAGGGCAAAAAAGTGATTATTTACTAAACATACATCTGCTTATTTTAACAAAAAAACTGATTGCTATGCTAAGCCTAAACAATTCCTCGTAGGAGTTTTTCATACAAAAACGGGAATGCAGGCATTCCCTATAGTTATCATTATTAACGGAAATCTGAAACAGTTTTCCAAAATGGCTACTAAATATTAAATTGTATGAAAAAAAAGACTTTGATTAACGGGCATTTTCAAGCCCTTAAAAAGCCGCTCTTGGTTATGAAACTAACTTTATTACTTACAGTTTTCTGTACGTTTCATGCTTTAGCCGGTCTTGATGCACAAACCATTTCGATTAAAGCAAACAACACAGAAATTTCTCAGTTGCTGAGAACTATTGAAAAACAGGGAAATTTCCGCTTTCTCTACAATACCCATATGAGGGATCTGAAGCAGAAAGTAACAATTAACCTGCAGAATGCACAATTGAAAGATGTGCTGCAGCAATTATTTGCCGGAACATCCATCAATTACCGGCGTTTAGATGATAACCTGGTTGCCCTGCGCTCTACAGATCCTGCAGACGCAGACATCCGTGTGTCGGGTAAGGTAACCAATGATGCAGGAGACGGTGTGGCTGCATCAGTTCTCGTTAAAGGTACTGCCAACGGTACCGCTACTGATGCCAGTGGTAATTTTGCAATTACAGTTCCGGACAATGCAGTGCTTGTTATTTCTGCTGTAGGTTATGAAACACAGGAAATACAGGTTTCTGGCCGTCAGCAAATCAATGTAAGACTGGCACAATCTACCCGTAAAATGGATGAAGTGGTGGTAATTGGTTATGGTACTGCCAGTAAAAGGGACTTAACAGGTTCAATTGCCAAGCTTAGCGGAAAAGAAGTATCTGATAAGCCCAATACCAATCCTGTAGCTTCTTTACAAGGCAAGGTGGCAGGTTTAAGTGTGGTGAATAATGGGACACCCGGTGGTGCTCCTGATATTCGTATCAGAGGTACAAACAGTCTTGGTGGAAATCTTAAACCTTTATACGTAGTAGATGGAATATTCAATGATAATATTGACTATCTCAATCCTGCCGATATTGAATCAATTGAGGTATTAAAAGACCCGTCATCACTGGCCATTTTCGGTGTAAGAGGTGCGAATGGTGTTATAGCAATTACTACAAAAAGAGGAAAAGGTGGTCAAACGGTTGTAAACTTCACCACAGCCTTTGGCTTTAAAAAACTTGTTGATAAAATTGAGTGGGCTAATGCCGATGAATTCAGGACACTGTACGACGAAGAAAAAACAAATGACGGAACCATCCTTAGTTCACCTTTTAATTATGGCTTGTGGACAGCCAATACTGACTGGATTGATGCAGTTACAAGAACTGCCTCCTTCAGCACAAACAACCTGAGCCTTACAACAAGCACCCCCAAGAACAAATTTTATCTTGGTGTTGGCTATACGAAAGACCAGGGCATTATCAGGCACGAAGAATTAAAGAAATATCTTCTCAGCATTAACGACGAGGTGAAAGTTAATGACTGGATGAAAGTTGGTTTTTCCGGTAACATTAACAACCAGCACAATCCTTATGGTGCTTCATGGGTGCTTGATGCTGCAAGAAAAGTAATCCCTCAGGTTTCTGCAGGAACAAAAACCGTGTACACAAAGAACCCTTATGGAATTGACAGCGCAAACTATGACTTATATTATGGCCTTCCCGGAATTCAGAATTCAGGTGTGATTAATCCTTTATTAACACTGGAAAATGAGTGGGACAAAACCATCAGCCGTGAGATAAGGGTTGTTGGAAGCGCCTTTGCCGAGTTTACTTTCTTAAGGAACTTCACTTTCCGTTCAACCTTTTATGCTGACGTAAGTAATGTAAATTCAAGGGTTTATACTCCTTTGTATAATGCATGGGACCAGGCAAGTAATTCGGCATTTCTCGCCAGCTGGAGAACCCGTGTAAATGAAACTGATCTGGACTATAAGAAGTTTCAAACGGATAACATCCTTACATGGAAAGGGAAAATTGCACGGGACCATAACCTTACTGTAATGACCGGTTTCACCACATTCGATGACCGCTATGCAGGGCGCTGGGGTGGTGTAGCTCAAAGTGCTACCGGAAATGCCATTCCTAACGATGAAAGGTTCTGGTATTTAACCAACGGTTTTGAAGACCCAACCACTGCTACCAATGGTTCGGGACAGAGAAGATGGACAACAGCATCGTTCCTTTTCAGGGGATTATATAATTACCTGAATAAGTATTTCCTGAGTGCTTCTTTCCGCTATGATGGTACATCTGTCTTCCCCAATAACCGCTGGGAACCTTTCTGGGCTGTTGGTGGTGCCTGGGAGGTTACAAAAGAGAAATTCATGGAGAATCAAAAAATTGTTGATTTCCTGAAATTAAAAGCTTCAACCGGGGTGCTGGGCATACAAAATACTGCCGGGTTTGATTATCCTGCTTATCCTTTGTTAACGACTGGTGGTGGTGTTCCATTTGGCAATGTTACTTACACTGTAGCTCAGCCACAATATGCTGCTGATAAGAACCTGAAATGGGAGAAAAACCATGCTATTGAAGCTGGTTTTGAATTAGAGGCATTAAAGCGCAGGCTGCATGTTGATTTTGCCTTTTATCATAAGAAAACAACAGACCTCCTTTCATATGTTTACAATGTGGGTGCAACTAACGGTTTATATAATCAAGGATCATTACGCAACTCAGGTATTGAGTTCAGTGCATCATGGAACCAGCCGCTTACCCAGGATTTAAAATTGACTGTTAGTGGTAATATTACAACCTACAGTAATAAGGTGATTGATCTGGCTAATAATGGCACACCAATTTATGACGGGCCTTCTGTAACTAAAGTTGGCTACCCTGTAGGTTCATTCTATGGATATGTTGTAGAAGGACTTTATCAATCTTATGCTGACAAACTGGCTTCACCTGTTAACACAGAGTTCAGTTATGGACCTGGCGACTTTAAGTACAAAGATGTGAATGGTGATGGTATTATTAACTCTCAGGACAGGACCGTTATCGGCAATCCAACCCCCGACTTTACTTATGGAGGTTCAGCTGAACTTACATATAAAGGGTTTGATATTGGTATTGATTTTGGAGGTGTTTATGGAAATGAAGTATATCGTATGTGGGGTGGAACAGAATCACCTTATCAAAGGGTGAATTATCCTAAGTTTAAAATGGACAGATGGCATGGTGCCGGTACTTCAAACTGGGAACCTATCCTGGGACAGGGACACCGCATCAATTATGAGTATTCAACTTATGGTATAGAAGATGGAAGCTATTTCCGTCTGCGTAATATACAGGCTGGCTATAACTTTAGTTCGAAGATGCTTTCCAAAGTAAAAATCAAGAGCCTGAGAGTATTCGCTAATATTCAAAATATGAAGACATGGAAGAATAACCTTGGTTATTCTCCTGAATTTGGTGGCTCTGCCACACAATTTGGTGTTGACTATGCAGGTAATGCTATCCCGGTTGTTACCACGTTTGGTCTTAATGTCAGTTTTTAATTACTATAATTAAAACTTTTTAAACATGAAAAAGGTAAAATTTATCAATATTATCGCCGGAATATTTATACTGCTGTTGCTGGTTCCGGTGGGAAGTTGTAAGAAATTTCTCGATCAGAAACCCCCAAGGGCAACAATGGATGACCTGACTCAGGGTGGTATTGAGGCTGAGGTGTTCGGTTGTTATAGTTATATGCGCCAGAATACAGGATTTGTAGGTATTTCATGGCTGGCATTTCATGATTTTCGCTCAGACGATTCTGAGAAAGGAAGTGATCCGGCTGATGGCCAGGAATGGGTAGCCCCATTTGATCAGTTTCAATATGTAAAAAATATCTGGGCTAATGATATTTATTGGGAAAACCATGTGCAATTAATCAGCCGGGCAAATACTGCGATAGTAAAAGCAGATTCACTCGGATTGACAGGTGCTTCCTCAATGGCAAATATTGCTGAAGCAAGATTTTTCAGGGCTTTCGCATATTTTGACATGGTAAGAACCTATGGCGATGTGCCTATTTATAAAAAACCAATTGGTGCATCATCTGATCTTTGCGTGGCTAAATCAACCACTACACAGGTCTATCAATTGATTGATGAAGATTTGGACTTTGCAGCATTGTACCTTCCTGCAAGCTGGGGCAGCCAGTACGAAGGCAGGCTAACAAGCGGTGCTGCTTTGGCCCTGCATGCAAAATCATATTTGTTCCGCCAAAACTGGGCGAAAACATTAAGCCTCTGCCAGGAAGTGATGACCAGGCCACAATATTCGCTTTACAGTCCTTATTATATGATTTTCAAAGATGCAGGAGAAAACTGCAGTGAGTCAATTTTTGAAATTCAGGCATATGTTAGTTCTGATGGCTCAAAAGATTTAGGAACAGAATTTGCAACAACACAGGGAGTTAGGGCTGCACAAGCCACAGGATGGAACCTTGGCTGGGGCTGGAACACACCTACCGACAATCTGGCTAACGCCTATGAGGCAGGAGATGTCAGAAAGCCTTCTACACTTCTTTTTTCTGGTCAGTCAGATGATCCTACTTATGGCGGGTACGGCAGAATTCTTCCTGATTATGTGGGTAATGGTGGCATCCTTCCCCGTAAGTACTGGAATAAGAAAATTTATGCTGACCCTGCAATGAGAACTTCTACAGGAATGAGTGATAACCCCCGTTGGATTAATAAGAGGGTAATCCGCTATTCTGATGTATTGTTAATGGCTGCTGAAGCAGCAAACGAATTAGGCCAGGGGGCAACAGGAATTCAGTGGATGAATGCTGTAAGACAAAGAGCCGGTCTTGGATCAAAAACATATACGACACAAACTCAGATGCGTACTGATATTAAACAGGAAAGGAGAGTGGAATTTGGAGTTGAAGGGGAAAGATTTTTTGATCTGGTACGCTGGGGCGATGCAGTAACAGTTTTGGGAGGTCTTGGTTATACAAACCGTTGCCGTTACTATCCGATTCCTCAGAAAGTAATAGATGCTTGTCCTAACATTTTACAAAACCCTGAGTGGTAATTAATAACTCAAAAATTATTTGACATGAAAAAAATCATTCATTTTATAGTTGCTCCCCTCCTCATATTGTTAGTGGGGGCGGGATGTCAGAAGTTTGACAAACCCAGTATGGGCGATTATCCGGTTGATGTGAATGTCCCTGGTGGGCCGTTAAAGTTCTATGCTGCCTTTGATGGAACAACCCCGGATCCGTTAAGGAATGCTGTTGACAGTATTAAGGCAAATTTTGCTTCGGATAATCCATTTACTACTACGGCAGGTATCAGTGGAAAGGGTGTAGCCGGAGTAAATAAAAAATACATCAAGTACACTTCTTTTAACGACTGGGCTTCAGCCAGTAGTTTTACAATTTCTCTTTGGTTTAAAAAGGACGGGCAAACAAAGAACAATGCCGGAGGGAATGGCCCGGAGTACTTTATATCACTACCAGCAAAGAAAAAAAGCGATAACAGCGATTACCATTGGAGCAATGCAGTAGGGTTCTTATTTATAGAAGGTAATAATACTGCCTGCGCAGTAAAGAGTATGTTTGTGAGCCCTTCAAATCCTCTGGATCCTAATAGCGGAGCTACAGACGCCTGGTTTACCTGGGAAGGTGGCCAGATGATTGCAGGCCTTTGTGATAACAACTGGCATCATCTTGTGCTTACTTATAATGGTGCGGACAGTAAGGTAAAGTTGTACATAGATGGGGTTCAGAACCCTAATGTAAAAGATTGGGGCACACATGGTGCGTTACGTCTTTCCTCTAACTACATCAGCGAGTACAGAGTGGGTGCCGGTCCTTCAAACAATTTTGATTCTGATGACTGGCTGGCTTGTTCTCTTAAAGGAGGCCTTGATCAGCTAAGATTATATGGCACAGTATTAACAGATGCTGAGATTCAACAACTGTTTGCTCAGAAGAAATAACAAAGAGATGAAATATTGTTAAATAATAAAAGGCCGGATCATACGACTCCGGCCTTTTGTTCATACATAATTTTGTAACCATTTATACGAACAGGAAATGAAGAGCAGCTTTATTGTTTTGGTCACGGTTTGCAGTATTGGTCTAAATTCAGTGCAGTCATCTTGCAAAAAAAGTGGAGGGGATGATGTTCCGCAGCCTCCTGCTCCGGTTAATCAGGTAGATTTCTGGCTTACTAAAGGCGACCAGTCCGCATTGCTTGAAAAGCAAACATCAGTACTTTCTTTTGGAAATGTGTATAATTCATACAATTCTATCGAGGTTGACACCGCTCAGGCTTTTCAGGCCATTGACGGATTTGGCTACGCATTAACCGGAGGCAGCGCTTACCTCATTAATCGTATGGGTACGGCACAGTCGGCAGCCTTACTTAACGAAGTGTTTGGTAATGGCAGTAATGGGATCGGGGTTAGCTACATAAGAATTGGGATCGGGGCTTCCGACCTGAGTGCTTCAGTTTATAGTTATAATGATATGCCGGCAGGTCAAACAGATCCCACA
>CALLZY010000275.1 GCA_937858715.1 uncultured Chitinophagaceae bacterium
ATCCGTGGCATCCGTGTTCTATTTCACTATAAATTTAGATGCGTTTGCCCTGATAAATACCCTGTAAACACTGTGCGGACTGTGTGAAAAGCAAGCAATTTCTGTGCGGAGACTGCTCCATCGTATATTTTCATTTTACAGACAGTGTATTTTCATTACTGTGCCGTAAGGTTACGATGGCGGCTGGTAAAAACGTCAGCCCGGAAATGCAGGGATACTGCTCTTGTACACACAGGGGTGTGGATATACCTTTGTGTTAAGTTGATTGGCAAAAGATAAGGCTCCATTAGTAGTCCAATGTCCTGAAACCGTCCAGAAACATATTTCCAAATCCTTTGAATGCCATCGCTAAGTCCAATGTCAATCAACTTCTTTTTATCAATATAAACTGAGCGGCTGATGAAAGGTTTATTTACAGAAAAGCCTGACCGCCCATTAGCAGCCCGAAGCTGCCCTCTCCCACTCTCCCTGTTTATCCACACCTGTTAATAACCGGGTTTTTCCGGGAAAAATTACTATTTTTTTCTTAGTAAAAATACTAATTTTACTAAGAAAATTTACTTATATTGCACTCGTAGTATTTCAACAGACGGGAAGTCTAATAAATTGTTTTTAAGTAAATTAAGTATAAAAAGGGGATTATGGTGGATAATAATCAGATTGCGAAAAAAGTCCTTAATAACAACATTTACCTACAAAATCGATTTTAAGGCTTTTAAAATGTTACTGTTATGAAAAGAAAAATGTCAAGGCGGCTCTTCGACGAGGATATTAATTATATCTGGGAAGACTAGGATGATTCTTTTGTAAATCAATTTCACAAGATTAGCAAAAGCTTTTCTATCTTTGGAATAATTCCAATTGTATAGAAAAGCTTTTATCATATACCCTCAACTTTTCGTTTTTGGTGCCCCTCCTTGGAGTGTGCTTGTATTATGTTTTTTGTCCTAACGCTAGAAAACCTAAGAACTTTTTATTGGGTGCTATTTTGCTTCTTTATTTTTCCATTTTCTTTGTTCTGAACTTTTTTTTCGAGCAGTCTGGTTCTTTTTTGGGGATTAAATTATATTATTTCCTATACACATTATTAGAATACTTAACTCTTACATTCATTTTCTATTACTTTTTAGATAATAGAACAGCCCGTAGAGTTATTGTTGCCCTAACTGTTTTTTTTGTTGTTTTCTTAATCTGCTTTTACTTAATTGTGAACATTAAAAGATTAGATTCTTTCCCGATAGGAATTGAATCAATTATTGTATTGGTTTATACTGTTCTGTATTTTTACAATATTTTAAAGACTGCTTCGAACGAAAGTATTATTGAGAAATCATCATTTTGGTTTATCATTGGTATCCTTATTTATATATCATTTACCTTTTTCTTTAATATACTTGCAAATAGTTTAGACAGAGAGATTATCAATTCCTATTTTCATTACTCCTACCTAGGAGATATTTTAAAAAATATTTTGTTTACAATAGGCATTTATTTTTTATCAAAAGAGGCAAAAAGTGTCCCTAAAAAAGACCCGGATAAAGTTCCCTTTCTTGATATGTACTAACCCGAACAACGAACCACCTGTATGCTCCTCTTCCAAACCACCACTTTTGCTATCCTTTTATTAGGCACATTGGGCATGCTTGTGCTTGCAGTGGGGCTTGTTGTGTTTCTTGTTCTCTATAATAAACGGGTAACCAAATTCAACAAAAGAATCCAGGATATGGAGAAAGAGCAGCAGCGCATATTGCTCAATGCCTCCATTAAAATGCAGGAAGAGGAACGGCAGCGCCTTGCCGCCGACCTGCACGACGATGCCGGCCCGCTGCTGGCCACCGTACGCCTGTACCTGAACGAGAACTTAGTTAACCACGATAAAGCCACACAGATACAGTCCATCTTCCAGGCCCGGCAAATTGTGGACGACACCATACAGCTTATCCGCAACATCAGTCACAACCTGATGCCTCCGACCCTGAAAAATTTTGGACTGGAATCGGCCATTAATGACCTGTTTCAGAAAATAAGCGGTTCCGGCACCATTAATGCCAGTTGCCGTTTTCATGAGTATAAAGAAAGGCTGAAAGAAGAAAAAGAACTGATTGTGTTCCGCATGGTGCAGGAACTTATCAATAATATCCTGAAACACAGCAATGCCAGCTTTATACACCTTACCCAGAACATTCATGCGGAAAAGTTTTACCTGCGCATCCATCATGATGGCCGGGGCATTGTACAGGCCGATTTTGACAAACTGAACAAAAGCAATGTGGGCCTTGGCCTGAAGAATATCACCAGCCGCCTGCGCCTGCTGAACGGCAGCATCATATTTGAAAAAGATATTTCGCAGACTTATTATAAAATCACAATAGAACTGCCCAAAGATGAGCCGTTTGACCTGTGATAAACAACGGATGAAGAAACCCCGTGAACTGCATACATTTGCTATAATCTGATACTATGGATATCATCAAAGTTGCAATAGCCGACGACCATAAAATATTCCGAAAAGGGGTGATACTGTCGTTGCGCCTTTACAGCAATATCAAATTTGTGCTGGAGGCTAACGATGGTAACGAACTGCTTGAAAATATAGCCGAAGCCAGCCCTGATGTGGTGCTGATGGACCTGCGGATGCCCGGAAAAGATGGTATAGAAGCCACCAAAATAATCAGCAAACAATATCCGCATATTAAAGTGCTGGTGCTTACTATGTACGAAGATGAACGCTTTGTTTACCACATGATGGAAAACGGTGCAAACGGTTACCTGCTGAAAAATTCTGAGCCATCGGAAATACGCCGGGCCATAATGGAGGTTCAGGAAAAAGGCTATTACCTGAACAACTTTGTAAACCGCATTTTACTGAAAAAATCGCATGCCCGCCAGAAAGTGGTGCCATCCCTTAACAGTGAAATAACCCTGAGCGATAAGGAAAAAGATGTGCTGCGGTTTATCTGCATGGAATTTACCGCTGCTGAAATTGCCAAAAAAATGGAAATAAGCCCCAGAACTGTTGAAGCAATAAAGGACAGGCTGATGGAACGGTTTGGCAGCAAAAACACTGCAGGGCTCGTTTTCTTTGCCGTTAAAAATAATTTGATAGAGTAAGGCGGGGAACGGAGATCTGATGTCGGAGGTCGGAGGTCAGAACAGAGAATAAATTACCAGGAGCCACCCTTTCTAAAATGTCATTTCAGGCACTTCTCCTTCCACTATAAGCCTTCCGGCTGTTTTGGCAACTATTTCCTCAACAGAAACTCCCGGAGCCCTTTCAAGCAGTTTAAAGCCCTCTGAAGTAACATCAAGCACTGCAATATCTGAAACAA
>CALLZY010000276.1 GCA_937858715.1 uncultured Chitinophagaceae bacterium
ACAGCAGGCGAAAAAGCGATATCGGTTTCCGTAAAGACATTCTGTTTTTGCCCGCTGTTGTCGTAGTCGTCATAATACTCTGTAAAGCCCTTTACTTTATTCCTGCTCAATGCCAGGTTGGCTCCTGCATCCAGCCATTTACAGAAATTATAAGAGCCTTGCAGTTCAATACCGGCACGGTAGCTTTTATCAATATTAGTTCTTGTATAAGCACCCACATCGTTGATTTTTCCTGTCAGTACTAACTGATTTTCATAGTTCATGTAATATAAAGTGGCAGACCAGTTATAACGGTTTCTTGCCCGTTCGATGCCCAGTTCAATATCATTCAACCTTTCCGGTTTGGGTTGTTCGTTGCTGCCAGCTTCAAAATCGTCACGGTTGGGTTCTTTATTTGCTATACTGTACGATATGTAACCTTTCCATCCATTATGAGTATAGCTGATACCCGCTTTGGGGTTGAAGAAATTATACCTGTTATTTACCTGCAATGAAGGATTGTCCCTGAAACCGTCAATATTATATTTTACAGTCCGGTATTGCAGGTCGTAGAATAAATGCCATTTACCTGCAAACTGGGTTTGCTGTTTATAATAAACGTTGAAGTCGGCTTTTAAAGCATCATTATCGTACCAGTTTCTGTTGGAGGTAAGCCCTTTGTCTGCCCAGATAACTTTTCCAAAGTGATTGCCCTCATAACGGGTATATGCACCACCAAGGGTGGCCTGGGTTTTCTTGTGCTTGTACTGGAATGAGAAAATGTTTCCATAAAAGTTATTGTCAAGCCACAATTGCCTGATCATGTCGGATGTTGTAACAGGAGCGCCGTTTGAAGGCGGATTCTCCATTCCGTATTTTGAATATTTCTCGTCGGCTTTGTATTGTTCGTAGTAACCTTTTCCTTTTGTATAAAAGAAAGCAGTGTTGAATCCAATACGTCCGGATAATTGCTGGTTGAAAAAAAGCTGGTAGTGTGTTTGCGTATAGTTATCGGTCTCGTTATCATAAGGCTCTCCCGGTTTTTCAGTGCCGGCATAGTTTACAGTTCTGTTACCGGCTTTTAAATCTGCCTCAGAAATGCCATTCCATGCCTGGTAGGTTTTTTCTTTTCCGCTGAAAATATTAAACCGCAGGCTTGTTTTTGGCTTGATATAACCAGTTGTGAAGTAAAGCGATCGCAGATTACTGCTGGCTCTGTCGATATATCCATCGCTGCTGATGCGTGACAGTCTCACTTCGCTGATGAAGCCTTTGCGCAAACCAGTACCTGCCTTTACTGTGTTTTTGAAGGTATTGAACGAACCAAACCCATTATTGATTTCTGCATAAGCCTCTTTATTTATTTCATTAGAACTTACATTGATGCTCGCCCCAAAAGCACCGGCACCGTTGGAAGAAGTGCCCACACCTCTTTGTATTTGAATAGATCCGGCTGAGGAGGCAAAGTCTGGCAGGTCAACAAAAAAAGTTCCCTGGCTTTCAGCATCATTGTATGGAATCCCGTTTAATGTTACGTTTATCCTTGTGGCATCTGTACCGCGGATACGAAGGCCAGTATAACCTACACCATTTCCGGCATCAGAATTTACAACCACAGAGGGAGTTTGATTTAAGAGAAACGGTAAATCCTGCCCCAGGTTTCGAACGGCAACTTCTCTTTTAGAAATGTTGGTTTTGGTAAAGGGAGAATTCTCCCCAGCTCTTACAGACCGGACTTCAACCGGGGTTAACATATAAAAACTGTCTTTTGGCTCCTGTTCAACTTTGCTGAGAACAGTTTGTGCATCTGAAATGAGGGCAGCCATGAGTAAACTGCCGGTAAAAAAATACCTCTTCATTTTTTAAATTTTTCGGTTAAAAAATAAGAGGGAAACGCTGTTACGAGAGGATGATGAATACTCCTTCCCTTCGCAGGCATTACCCTGACCAGGTTCAACGGGTTTAATCTCAGCCTCTTACGAAGCACCCCGGGGAAACACTGAATTTCAAAGCCTTTCGGCTGAATCTGGCACAAAGCTAAGTAAAGTTTTTTTAACAGGTATTGTAACTTTCAGGCTCATACTCCGTATTACTTAAAACAACCATTATGAAGAAGTTAAGTTTGCTGGCCGTGTTATTATTTGCCGGTATTGTGATGTCGGCACAAAAGTTTAACGATCCCAATGCAGAAATCCGTACAGCTAGTGGATTTCATGGTATTAATGTTTCCAGTTCTTTTGATGTGTATCTGAGTCAGGGCAATAACGAGGCCGTTGCGGTAAGTGCTGCCAGTGCATCCGACAGGGCTAAAATTAACGTGGAAGTAAAAGATGGCATTTTAGTGATTGGACTTGATAAAT
>CALLZY010000277.1 GCA_937858715.1 uncultured Chitinophagaceae bacterium
CCACCCAGGATGGCTTTTTTCAGGTTCTTGGGATTACCGCCTGCGCCGTAGAATATCTTTTCCAGTTTCTGCCTTGCTGCAATCAGCTTTTGAAACTTCACCGGATCAATACTCTTGGCCGATGCCTGTTGTGGTGTAAGGTAACTCCAGCGAAGACGGCCTGCCGCATTACGGATATTGAGTTTCATACTGGCAAGAATGCCATTGCGCAGCAGTACCGTGGCCGGGTTAGCCTTATTCACCACATTGAGCATCTTACCCAGGAATTTTTTCTTCTTGGGCTTGGGGTTTCCATCGGGGATCGGATTTTGGTTTTGGATAGGATTAGATGGAACAGCCTGTTTTTTCTTTTTCAAAAGGCCGGGCATTGATTTTTTCGGCGAAAGCATTTTAGGGCTTTTCATTGGAAGGGGTTTCTTTCCTCCGGCACCCATTCGCTTTTGAATGATGCGGCCCAGTTCTTCCATGCCGTCACCGGGACCATTTATTTCCAGGCCATCATCAAAGCCGCTGAGATATTGTAAATCCATAGGATAATCTTTTTTTTCACTAAAGGGTACTTCATAATTAAAGCGGTCAGTCACGCAATCAACGGTGATATAACCATTTTGAAAAGGCACGATGGGGTAGATGTGCTGAAAGTAATCACGCTGGTATTTGGTGATGCGCAGCGTGTGCGGTATGCCGAGATTGGACAGGATACTGGATATAAAAACGGAATAACAGTCACAATCTACCCCGGAGAATCGGTCGTGCCAGGCTCTTGCCGGGCTTCTTATTTGTTCATAACCCTCTGCATCTTTTTTGTAGTTGATATGTTCATAGACAAAATGCCAGATATTTTTACAGGTTTCATAAGTGTTGTTAGCTTTAAGCAGGCCTGCTAATTCTTTAGTCTGGTAGAGTGTATCATTCACCACTTTGGGAATAAAGTCCACCGTGTGATACACATTCGCATTGCTGCGGATGGTAGCATTATTACCATCGGCCACAGGGAACAGGTGATCGTATTGCCTGCCGCTTTTGATATGTCTTTTTTTGCCTGCTTCCACTGTCGTTATTTTTTCAAAGTGATCTCGTCATTGCTTTCATAGGGAAGCTGCGTCCATCCCAGGTTTACGGTTGTCATTACCTTGATGGTGAGTTTAACCGGCTTTTTGTTTTGAAGGTTTTTCAGCACATCACTGGCTACTGAAAAGAAACTACTCACTGGTATTGTCACCAGCATTTTGCTGATCACCACTTCACCGTAGGGTGGAATTTTAATGTCTTTGTTCACTGCCTGGCTGCTGCCGAGTGTGGTGCCGCCGGAGATGATTTTAACAAAGGGGAACTTTATCGAGAAAGTCCCCTTTGTTGGGTTTTTCAACAGGACATCAACTCTCACTACTATGGCGTTCCAGGTGATTTCATAGAGATTGGCGGTAGGAATGATTTCCAGTTCAGCCTGAGTTTTCTTCAGACCCCGTACATAGCCTACCACAGCTATCACACCTGCACCCAGCAGTGTACCAGTTAATATTTTTGAGGCAGCACTCATGGCTTGCTTTTCCTTTTTCGGTCAATGTAATCAGCAGTCAGTTTGTAGCCGAGCCAGATCGCACCACCGATTCCGGCTTTCAGTGCATAATCCAGCAGCCCTACAAAATCCAGATTGGCCAGAAAAACCACTCCGGTGAGCATGATACTGCTTGATGTGTTTTCGGTTGATGTTTTAGTTTCCATAGTTGGATTTTTAAACAGCTTGTTTTAGTGGCTGGCGCATGGGTATTACTACGGCTATTTTTTGCGGTATGCCCAGAGCAGTAACAATACCCTGCACCTGATCCACTGTGAAATATTTTTTCTTTTTCTTCCCGTGTTCGGGAGCTTTGGCATCAATCCATCGGCGTATGGTTCGGGGGCTTACATCGTAGATCGTTGCCAGATCCATCAGCCGGTAGGGCCGGATTATCAGGTTGCCCTGTTCGTCAAATATTTGCTTCGTTGTTTTCTGCATGGCTTTACTCGTTACACAGTTGTTGAATAGCTACCACCTGGAACAGGTTCAGCAGGCCGGGCGTTTCTTTTTCAATGAAATACTTTCTCCAGTATTGGTAGTTCTGGATGGTAGGTTCCTGGCTGAATTCCAGCACCGCTTCTGCCATTGCTTTCAGTTCCTTTTTGTAATTGGGAAGTGATTCACGGATGGTTTTGATTTCCGCATACCAGGCTTTTGTTCCGGCGAAACCTGTGGCGTTGGTGCGATCAAGCCATACAGAAGGTAGCGGGATATAGCGGCCAGGTGCTTTGCTAACGTAGTAACGGGCAAGCAGTACACGCTGGCAGAAGATGGAAAAAGCCCTTTCAGGATGATTGGCCAGCCGGAAGTATTCTGTGATTTTTTCTTTGGCCACTTCGATTTCCTTACCAGAAAACTGCACATGATTCCAGAGGCTACTGTAAGCGAAATTCCATGCTGTGTTTACCAGAGGAGCCAGTTCAGCTTGTGTTTCTTTCAGCCCTTTTACAACCCTCATAACGGGTCTTGTTGTTCTTTCTTTTCGTAATGCCTGTTGTCTCATCTTTTTTATTTTTTAGTTCGTTAATTGCGATTGACAACACAAACATACTATGGGGCAAAGGGGTCACTTTCCACTTTGAGCAAGTTTGTAACAGTTATTAAAAGAAGTTGTGAGAAGTTGTAAGTTCAGGCTCGTATTGTCCTGTATTGTCGTGTGAAAGTTTTTCGTGGAACGATAGTATTAAGCACAAAAAAACCGCTATAAAAGCGGATGTATAAGAGAAGTAAAAACATTTAATCCTACGAGATACCTTGTTCAATACAAAAATCAGTGATGATCTTATGCTTTGGCAATTTATTCGTTCTTAGTTTATAATTCGTAATAGCTCCCGAAATGTGCATTAATGCGATAGATTTAAAATCACCACTAACAATGTCTTTATTGTTTTCACCGCCATGATGTTTTAGTTCATTTCGGGTTCTATTCCGATAAGAAATGTAATCTTCTATTCCTAAAATATCCTTTGTTAAGTCGAACATTCCTTTATCAAGCTCAGCTCTATTGGGTATTCGTAAACTATTCGCTTTGTTATAATGAGAAAGAAACGCAGAAAATAATTCTTCCGCAACACTTCCTAATGTAATTGCGGAGATATAATTTTTCTTGTTAAAAAGTTCAATTGCCGTTGTTAATTGAATAAATGCAATGTCCTCTTTCAAGTGTTTGGCCATACAAAAATCAGTTTAGATTTAGTCCTCGGCTCTCCCCGGCAATCCCAGCTTTTCAAAGATAATCTTTACCTGCAAAGCTGTATATAGCCTGCCTATTTTTTCACCTACTGCTTCGTTGTGTTTTACTATCCAATTTTTCATGGTGCGGTTGGTAACACCATAAATACGGGAAAGCTCCGTCAAGCTGTAGGGTTTAATTTCAATTGTGTTGTCTGTAATACTCATTTAAATTTCGTTTAAGCTGTTAAGTAAATCCGGGTCAGTAGTATTTATCCTTTCTATCCATAATAGGCTATATAATCATCGTGTTCAATGGCAAGCAACGTACACAATTGAAAAATATTCAACCTGGCTTTTTGCATCAGTTCAGTGATTAACTGCCGGATGCGTTGAGGGTTTTCCTTTGGTACATCCAACTGTGGCGGTTCACGCCTGCGGATTTTTTGATCGTTAAATTGCTGCACCAGGTAACGTTTCTGGTTTGGAGTAAGCAAGCCCAGGTCATCAGCCCGATATAAAAGGGAGATCATACTCACCTTCCATTTCCGCTTCAACTCGCCTAACAACGACAGCGTTATTCCATCTTTATAATCCGGCAAAATATCTTTTGCTGGCATTAAAAATTCAGCAGCAAAAAGATTGGCCTCATGATTAATATCACGGTCGTGTGCAACCGTACAAAATGTGTGCATGATAAGATGCCCCAGTTCAAAAGCAAGGGAAAACCGTTGCCGGTCACCCAATAAATTACGGTTAAGGAAAATTATGGGCTGGTTGTCATCTGTAAGCATAGAGCGACTATCTACCCGGTCAGTTCCAAAGTCAAAGCTGCTAATCAGGATTCCTTTGTCTTCCAGTAACCGGCTCAGGTTTTCGATGGGGCCTACAAGAACTTTCCAGGATTTGCGTACCAAGTTTGCAATCTGTACGGGAGTATGCTTATCAGTAACCTCAAAAATGGGTAATTCCATTTCCATTTTACCTAATCCATTGATTATTAATCGTACATGATTCCTGATAATGTTCATTTGTGCCTCTATAGGTGTCAGCAATTTGGCCGGAACCTGTTTTCTTTTACGATAACTCAGGTTTACAGGTAATATCTCGCCCTTCTGCATGAAAAAATGTGGTGGGTAATGGGTGGCTTCGGCAAGGGCTATCAGGGTATTTTCATCTACTGGGCCATCACCATGCTCCAGCCTTGATACACTGGCTTTATAGCTGTTTAAACGCTCTGCCAGATCGCTTTGTGACATTCCCCTGGCTTCTCTTGCCAGCAGGATCATTTGGGG
>CALLZY010000278.1 GCA_937858715.1 uncultured Chitinophagaceae bacterium
CCTTTTTTATCCGCCACTTCTTTAAACTGTCCGATACGGGCTGAGAGCTGTGCCACACGGTTAACCTGTGCCACTACAAAGCCGTTTTCGTCGAAGGCATCGTCAAGCGCCACAGCCCCTTCTTCAAGTGCCTGGGTAAGTGTATCGTTTTGCAGGTCGGCGGGCAGCTTGTCCCGGTTTACCACCAGCAGGTTATTGTTTACAATCTCTTCCATCGCCTGCGGGCTGCCAATATCGTTATGTATCAGGCTATAGACGTCGTCGGTTTCGCTGTTTTCGACAAGGGCTGCATAGAAATCTTCTCCACTAATAATATCATCACCGGTGGTTACTATGCGGCTCAATTTGTCAGCACTATGTTTCAGCGTATAGTATTCTGGTGTTTCTAATGTGGTGAGGTAAATGGCCTGTGGTGGCAGGCTGCTGTCTTCTTTCAGTACATAAACGGCTGCATGAACATTCTCCCAGGTGGCAGCATCTGGCTCCAGGTGAGTTATTTCGGCAACCAGTTCGACTAATCGGGCATCCATCAGCCTGCTGAGCAATTCGTTTTGTTCTGCCGGTATGAAACCGATTTTCTTATTGTTGTAATGCAGGGCTATGGCACAGGGGTCGTATTCATTGCCGGTTTCTCTCACCATGCTGAGCAGGTCTCCCGGTTTCATTTGTGAGATGAGCCCCGGGCCTTCGTAATACTGAAAGCCCCGTACAAAACATTGAAGCAGGTAAATACGGGTATAATGGGTAAGAAGTTTCTTTGGTAAAACAGTAACTCCAAAAAATCCAATGATGTTTTTAATGAAAGCAGACCTTTTCATATGGATGGTTGCATCCATAAATTTACTACAGGTCAGCCAAAGAGAAAAGTAATTACTGTCATTTTTTTAATGTGAGGTTCGTAAGACCTGAATTGTAAGGCAAGGCCGGTCATGCAATTCATATTACTTTCTTCTTCCACTTACCGCTTCTTATGTAGAAAAAAGAAAGGGTAAAGATGATCAGCCAGTAGAGTATTTCTGAAGCCCAGGCCCATGATAGTGACCAGTGCCATACATGTATCACCAGCCAGATGTAGGTGCTATAAATTGTGATGGCAATAATTTCAATGGCCAGGTTGACTTTGGTATTGCCGGTGCCGGTTACGGCATTAAGCCATACGGTGCCGGCTGACATGAGCAGGGTGCCTGAAGCCACCAGCCGGGTAACGGGAATAGCTTCCTGTATAAACAGAGGGTCGTTGTTGAAGATACCCATAAAGAAACCCGGAAAAGCAAGTATAGGCAGGCTGAAAGTGAATGTAAACAACATACTCAGCGACATTATCCGCCTGATAAGCAGCTGTACTTTATCTTTCTTATCCTGACCGATGATATTGCTCACCATCGCATTGCAGGTACTGGCAAAGGGCCATACAAAGATGCCCAGCACACTGAACACATTGCGCATTACATTGCTGATAGCAAGTGGCCGTTCACCGGTATTTTCAATCAATATGTAAAACTGCAGCCAGGCCACAATACTCAGCAGGTACTGCATTACCAGCGGAAACGATTGTTTGAAATAGAGTGATGATAATTCTTTGTTGAATGCAAAATGACTGAACAGGGAAAACCTTGTATGCAGTTGCTTGTGCCTGATAAGGCTATACACAATGGCGAAGGCCGTTATCTCTGCAATAACAGAGGCAATAGCTGCCCCGTTGAAACCGATGGCAGGCAGACCGAAATGTCCGTAGATGAGACCATAGTCCAGCACAATGTTAATCAGGGCCTGGATAATAAAAGCCACTTTCATATAACGGCTGTTGTTACTGCCTACCAGGAAGGCATTGCCCAACTGGAACATATACAGGAAGGGAAGCCCAAGCACCCTGATTTTTAAGAAGCCGACAGCCTCTTTGGTTACTTCGGGGGATTTTAAGACCGCACCCAGGAAAACAGGTGCCAGCGCAAAAATGATAATTACACCAGCAGCAGCATAGAGAAGAGATATGCGTGCCGCCTGTCCGAATACCTGGCCGATGGCATCAGTGTTTTGTTGTCCGGCCCGGCGGGCTATGAGGCCTTGCAGTCCATTATTCAACCCTGTGCCAATGAGTGCAAAGATCAGGTAGAACACACCGGTGATGCCTGCCGTACCCAATTCTCTTTCACCAAGTCCACTGATGAAATAGTTATTGGTGAAAAAGTTGATCTGTGGTACAAACATAGCCAGGGTAATGGGCAGGGCAATGTTCAGTATCTGTCTGTTGGAAATGCCAACCTGCAGGTCGTTATGTGTGGTAGTTGATGTCATTTATTGGAACACAGATATTACTGATGAAACGGATGTCAACTGGTTTTAATGTTATTCAAAGAATTCACTGGTTTGTATAGAAAAATCTGTGCAAATCAGTTCAAATCAGCGACATCCGTCTTATCATAACAGCGGGCAAACCTACGATAATTAAATTTTGTCTATTATTGCAGCAACATAAATGTTTTGAAACAGATTTTTTATATAAAAAACCAGCAGGCTGATGATTTACCGCTGGTTCTTTCACTGAGTATCGGAAAACACCATGCAGGTTTTGCCATTACTGGCAAAGCATCAGCCAGGTTGTATGAACTGGGCTGGTGCAGTACAGAAAAGTTATCGCAGGAAGCGTTACAGGAATTTACCGGACTATACCCGGTATTGAAGGAAAAAACCTTCAGTGAAGTGCTGGTGCAGTACAGTTTTGCCGAAAGCACTTTGGTGCCATCAAAATACTTCCGGCATGAAGAGGCCGGCACACTGCATGCCGCTTTGTTCGGAAAGGAACCTGATCGTAATGTAGTATCGGAAACGATTGCCGAATGGCAGTTGCATAATGTATATGCTCTGCCGGTATTTGTGCAGCAATGGCTGAGTGAGCATTACCAGCAGGCCCGTTTTTATCACCGGCATACTATTGCATTGCGCAGCCTGCAAAGTCATGAGCAGGGTGTGATACAGGCAGAATTTGGTCATAACAGTTTTTCTGTACTGGTAAGCAAAGGCAGTAAACTGCTGCTGGCCCAAACTTATTCTTATGCATCACCTGCTGATGTGCTGTATCACCTGCTGAAGATATGCCAGGAGTTTTCGCTGGCACAACAGGAAGTGCAGTTGCTGTTAAGCGGATTTATTGATAGAGATTCGGCCCTGTACAAAGAGCTTTACCAGTATTTTATCCATATTGAGTTCCGTTATGCGGATATTATTGCCACTGCAGAGAATCCGTCTCATTTTTTTACATCACTAAATGACCTGGCACAATGCGCATCATAGGCGGAGAACATGGCGGCAGAAAGTTTAACCCTCCGGCGCACATGCCGCATACACGGCCTACGACTGATATTGCCAAAGAGGGCTTGTTTAATGTTCTGCAGCATAAATTGGATTTTGAAAACCTGAAAACACTTGACCTGTTTGGTGGCACTGGCAGCATCAGTTATGAACTGGCCTCCCGTGGTGTTCCTGACCTTACAATTGTGGAGAAGGATACTGCGATGTATGAGTTTATCAAAAAAACTGCTGTGGCATTGCGGTTAGAAAATTTCAAGGTGGTGAAGATGGATGTGTTTAAGTTTATTGAAACCACCGCAGATAAATTCGATTTCATATTTGCAGGGCCTCCATATGCACTTACCAGCATTGATGATTTGCCCCGGCTGATTTTTGAAAAAAAACTCCTTAAGAAAGGGGGCTGGTTTATATTAGAACATACGCCCCGCAACGACTACAAGAGTTTTCCTAATTACCGTACAGAGCGGAACTACGGCACAACCGTATTTACGACTTTTGTGGAGGAGAGGGAGTGAGAGAGGATGTCAGAAGTCTGATGTCAGATGTTGGAGCTAAAGCCCAAACCTTAAACCCTAAGCCCTAATCTTCTTACCTTTAAGCAATTCATTATTCTCAGACGAACATGTTTTCAAATTTTTTCCTCAAATCGTTCCGCATATTGCTGTTGCCTTTTTCGCTTTTGTACCTGGCAGGTATATGGGTGAGAAATAAACTGTTTGATAAGAAAGTGCTGAAGTCGGCCGAGTTTGGTCTGCCGTTGATTTGTGTGGGGAATCTTTCTGTGGGAGGCACGGGCAAATCTCCCATGGTGGAATATCTGGTGACATTGCTTAAAGACAGGTTTAAGGTGGCCACACTGAGCCGTGGTTATAAACGAAAAACAAAGGGCTATGCACTGGCGGGGGAAAAGACGACAGCATTAGAGATTGGTGATGAGCCTATGCAGTTTCATACCAAGTTTCCGGAAGTGCCGGTGGCGGTGGGAGAGGAAAGGTTGGTGGCCATCCCGCAATTGCTG
The DNA here is from genome assembly GCA_937858715.1 of uncultured Chitinophagaceae bacterium. Classification (GTDB taxonomy): domain Bacteria; phylum Bacteroidota; class Bacteroidia; order Chitinophagales; family Chitinophagaceae; genus JJ008. The sequence continues at coordinate 4,328 of CALLZY010000278.1, forward strand.
CACGACCGGCCCGAAACTGAAGCAATCATACTGGATGATGCCTTTCAGCACCGCAGCGTAAAGGCCGGGCTGAACATTTTGCTGACGGATTACAACAATCTTTTCACAAGAGATTTCTACCTGCCCACCGGCGACTTGCGGGATTTAAAAAGCAGTTATAGGCGGACAGAAATTATTGTGGTGACCAAATGTCCCAGGACTCTTGATGTTGCAGAGAAACAAAAGCTGACAAAGGAAATAAACCCTCAACCGGGACAGCACCTGTTTTTTACAACCATTGAGTACAGCAGGGCTTACCATATTCTGACCAGGACAGAGAAAAGGATGGACAAAGAGGCCGAAGTGCTGCTGGTAACCGGCATTGCCAATCCCCGGCCGCTGAAAAAACTGCTCGAAGAAAACAGCTATGCGTATCATATGCTGCAATATGCCGACCATCATATATTTACTATTGATGACCTGCGTGACATTACAAAAGAATTTGAAAAAATTAAAAACAAAAACAAAGTGATACTGACAACCGAGAAAGATGCGGTGCGGCTGTTGAAGTTCAGTGAAGAACTGTCACAGTTACCGGTGTATGTAGTGCCGGTTAGTCACCGGTTCCTTTTTAATGAAGGGGAACAGTTTGATACACTGGTGACTGATTTTATTAACAATTTTAAGAAAGATTAAATACCTTATCATGGGAAGAAAGAATTCAAAGAAGAAAACAAAAGAAAAGCAAAAAAGAACGCATCATGAAAAACTGATGAAAGGGGTACTCGACATTACCCGTTCGGGTATGGGCTTTGTGATAGTGGAAGGAATGGAAACCGACATTATGGTTCGGCCTGCAGATTTTAATACAGCCCTGCATGGTGATACTGTACGGGTTGGTGTAAAAGAAATAAGCGGCAGCGGCCGAAGAATACAAGGTGAGATAAAAGAGGTGCTGCAAAGAAAGAGAACAGAGTTTATCGGTCACCTGCAGATGAACAAAGGCTTTGCCTTTTTCATTGGTGAGATGGACAAACCGATGCCTGATATTTTTGTTCCGCTGCAAAGCCTGAATAAAGCAAAAGACAGTGACCGGGTGGTGGTGCGGCTTACCAAATGGGAGAGCGGAGGAAAACGGCCGGAAGGAGAAGTGGTTACAGTACTTGACCCAGAGAACAGCAACGATGCTGCCATGAAGGAGATTCTATTAGATGCGGGGTTCCCATTGGAGTTTCCTGATGAAGTGATGGAAGAGGCAGCACGGATACCTGATGTAATTGCGGCAGCAGAAATTAAAAAGCGGAAAGATATACGGGATATTTTCACCATAACCATCGATCCTGTTGATGCCAAAGATTTTGATGACGCCATTTCATTTCGCAAATTAAAGAATGGCCATTACGAAATTGGAATTCATATTGCTGATGTGAGCCATTATGTGGAGCCGGGCACTGCCATGGATAAAGAAGCTTATCACCGTGCCACATCGGTCTATTTACCCGACAGGGTGAACCCGATGCTTCCGGAACATATTTCCAATGTACTTTGTTCGCTTCGGCCCAAGGAAGATAAACTTACTTTCTCTGCCATTTTCCAGATGAACGGCAAAGGAGACGTAAAGCAGTACTGGCTGGGTAAAACAGTGATACATTCTGACCATCGCTTTACCTATGAAGAAGTACAAACCATTATTGAAGAAAAGGCAGGATTGTATGCGGAAGAGATTCTTATCCTGAATGATATTGCCCGGAAACTGAGAAAGAAACGCTTTGACAACGGAGCTATCAATTTTTCTTCGCAGGAAGTGCGGTTTAAACTGGATGAGAAAGGGGACCCCGTTGGCATCGTGGTAAAGGAGAGCAAAGAGTCGCACCAGCTTATTGAAGAATACATGCTGCTGGCCAACCGCACAGTGGCAGAGAATGTTTCAAAAATAAAGGTGCAGGAAAAGCCGCTGCCGTTTCCTTACCGCACCCATGATGACCCGGATGAGGAAAAGTTAGTGCCCTTTGCCGCCTTTGCACAAAAGTTTGGACACAAATTCGATACATCTTCACCCGATGCAGTTGCGGCCTCTTTCAACCAGCTATTAAAAGATGTGCATGGAAAGCCGGAGCAGCATGTGCTGGAGCAATTAGGTATCCGCACCATGGCCAAGGCCCGTTATACTACAGAGAATGTAGGTCACTACGGCTTGGGTTTTGAGCATTATTGTCATTTTACGTCGCCTATCAGAAGGTATCCTGATGTACAGGTACACCGCATTTTGTTTGATGTGCTGAATAATAAGCTGGTTGCTGACAAAAAGATGGAAGACAAATGCAAGCACACCAGCGAAAGGGAACGGGCAGCGATGGAAGCAGAAAGGGCTTCTAATAAATACAAGCAGGTGCAGTATATGCGGAACTACCTGGGCGAAGAATTTGAAGGCGTTATCAGCGGGGTTGCCAGTTTTGGTTTCTGGGTGGAAACAGTGGAGCATAAATGCGAAGGCTTAGTAAGCATCAACAGCCTGCTGGATTATGATGAGTTCAGGCATGTGGAATCGGA
>CALLZY010000279.1 GCA_937858715.1 uncultured Chitinophagaceae bacterium
ATTGACGACCTTGGATTATTCCTGACTGCTTTCTATCATTATGTAAATGAAAGCGGCGATGTCAGTCTGTTAAGAAAATGGGAAAAAGAAATAAGGGTTATTGGTAATGCTATTATTCACAACATTACTGAGAAAGGAATTATCAGGCGGGATAGCGGGCCATGGGAACATCATCTTCCAGGTAAAGAGTTTATGTGGGCCAGTGGTACTTGTGCAAGGGGGCTGCAACTGATAAGTGAACTACAGAAAAAAAACGGAATGGAATATGAAACTTTCGAAAAGGGAGCAGCCAGATTATCAGATGGGATTATTAAAAATTGCCTGATTGAAAACAAGTACATAAAAGGAAACGCCACTGAAAAAAGTCCATCTGATCATCATTATTTCGATGCAGCGACTTTTGAACTATTTGCTGGTGGACTTTTCACTGATAAGAAGCTATTTTTCTCTCATATGCTGGAGTATAATAAACATAACCGGGCTGTTGGTGATGCTAGTAGAGGATACATCCGTTTTAAAAGTGATGACAGTTATGAAAACCAGGAATGGCCTTTTGCGGGATTAAGGGTAGCCGTTGCACAAAAGAAACTGGGTAGTATTACAGAGGCTAAGAAACTGATTGACAGGATTACACTATTCGCCAGCCGAAATCATAATTTGATACCTGAAATTCTAAGTAATGATTTGGGGCTTTATAAAGGAGCAATACCAATGGTCGGATATGGCTCCGGGGCTTATATACTTGCGGTTTTAGAGTATTATAAAAAGTAAAGTTTATGCAGAAAGATATTCTTTTAATTGCATTTGTTGTAATGGCTTCTGTTGGCAGAACGCAGCAGAAAACCTATTGCAATCCCATAAACATAGATTATGGATATGCTCCTGCGCCTAATTTTTCTGAATGGGGCCGGCACAGGGCTACAGCTGATCCGGTTATTGTAAATTATAAAGGTGATTATTATTTATTCAGTACTAATCAATGGGGTTATTGGTATAGCAGCGATATGCTGAACTGGAATTTTGTTTCTAAAAAATTTCTTCGTCCATGGAATATAAGTTATGATGAATTGTGTGCCCCGGCGGTTGGCATAGTTGGTGATACAATGATTGTATTCGGTTCGACCTATACCAGAAATTTTACACTATGGATGAGCACAAACCCAAAAGCAAATGAGTGGAAACCGCTGATTGATAGTTTTGATATTGGCGGTTGGGATCCTGCATTTTTTACTGACGATGACGGCAGGCTATATATGTATAACGGCAGCAGTAATTCTTATCCTGTTTTTGGGGTTGAGTTAGGCAGAAAGACTTTTCAACCTATGGGTACAAGAATGCCAATGTATGGCTTGCAGGATTGGCGTTATGGCTGGCAGCGATTCGGGGAGAATATGGATAACACATTTCTCGATCCTTTTATAGAAGGTAGCTGGATGACTAAGCACAATGGTAAATACTATTTTCAATATGGTGCACCAGGAACAGAGTTTAGTGGCTATGCCGATGGAGTTGTGGTAGGAACTAAACCGCTGTTTATAGGTACGGATGTAAAGCCACAATCAGATCCGCTAAGTATGAAGCCCGGCGGTTTTGCAAGAGGGGCCGGGCATGGCAGCACTTTTACAGACAATAATAGTAACTACTGGCACACAAGTACCATTATGCTCTCGGTTAAGAACAACTTTGAACGAAGGATTGGCATCTGGCCTGCTGGTTTTGATAAGGATGATGTGATGTGGTGCAATGCCTCGTTTGGAGATTATCCCACTTATTTGCCGGGCAGGTCGCCAGATGGAAAATTGCGACCTGAATGGAACTTGCTGAATTATAAAAAGCCTGTTCAGGTTTCAAGTGTTTATGGTTCATACAATTCCGGATATGCAAATGATGAGAGTATGAAAACATACTGGAGTGCAGCAACGGCAAATAAAGGTGAGTGGATACAAACTGATTTAGGCGCTGTGTCCACGGTGAATGCGGTACAGGTAAATTATGCAGATCAGGATGTTGACAGTCTTCACTTGGGAAAAATTAGTGGTGGAGCACAGTATCATCAATACAAACTTCTCTATTCTGAAGATGGAAAGAAATGGAAACTGATTGCAGATAAAAGCGATAATAAAACAGATGTGCCGCATGAATATGTTGAACTGGCAACTCCTGTACAGGCCAGGTATATCAGGCTGGAAAACATTCATATGCCGACCGGGAAGTTTGCAATAAGCGGATTAAGGGTTTTTGGCAATGGGAATGGCCCCAAACCTGATTCAGTAAAACAGTTCATGGTACTGCGAACAGAAAAAGATCCCCGCAGTGCATGGATAAAATGGACACCCGTTGATAATGCGTATGCATACAATATATATTACGGCACAAAGCCGGATAAGCTATATAACTGCATTATGGTACATGACGTAAACGAGTATTGGTTTAAGGGGCTGGATAAAGAGAAGGTTTATTATTTTCAGATAGAAACGGTAAATGAAAACGGATGTACAAATAATAAACAGATAGTGCGTTCATCTGTACCTGCACTGGAAAATCAATAATGTAAAGAAAAAATATTGACGATAAATTATAAGTAAAACATAAGCGATGAAATTACATTCAATTAAAGTTTTGGTTTTTGCTTTTCTGTTTCTGATTGGTGGAATTGTGAAGGCACAAACCAACCTGCCTTTCTGGAATGATATGCAAAATTTTAAAAAGCAGGATAGTGTTTCGTTTCCTGCAGCAGGACAGGTGCTGTTCATTGGAAGTTCTTCCTTTACGATGTGGAGAGATGTGCAAAGCTACTTTCCTAAACATAAAATTCTGAACCGGGCTTTTGGAGGTTCACAATTGGTAGATTTAATCCGTTACAGGTATGATGTAATTTTCCCTTACCAGCCAAAACAGATTGTAATGTATTGCGGGGAAAATGATTTTGCAGCCAGCGATACTGTTACTGTTGACATTGCGGTAAACAGGTTTAAGACCTTGTTTGCTTTGATCAGGGCAAAATATCCTGAAGTGCCGTTTGCCTATGTATCCATGAAGCCAAGTCCTTCTCGCAAACACCTTCTTAAAAAATATGAGGCAGCTAACGACAGTATTGCTTTATGGCTTTCCGGACATAGGAAAACAAAGTTTGTAGATGTTTTTCATGCCATGCTTGGTGCAAATGGAGAACCAATGACTGATATTTTTCTGGATGATAAGTTGCACATGAATGCTAAAGGATATGCCATCTGGAAACAAATACTATTACCTGTGCTTAAAAATTAAAATGAAAAGCCTGAATAATATTACTGCTATTCTTTTAAGTATCCTGGTTTTTTCCTGTAACAGGAGACCGGATGTAACAAAAATTGCATTTGGCAGTTGCGGCAGCCAGGATGAACCGCAGCCAGTCCTTTCGCTGGCAGCTGAACATAGCCCGGGCCTCTTCATTTATCTTGGCGATAATATTTACGGCGATTCTGACAATATGGATACGCTGAAAGCGAAGTATGCAAGACTGGCTGGAAAGCAGGAGTATAAACAACTCGATAGTGTAACAAAGATTATCGGAACCTGGGATGACCATGATTTTGGGCGCAATGATGCTGGTAAATGGTATCCTTACAAGAAAGAATCAAAAAATATTTTCCTCGACTTTTTTGGAGAGCCGAAGGATAGTGAAAGACGAAAACATGACGGTATTTATACAACTGAGTATCTGAGACAAGGCAAGAAGCTCATTCAGGTTATCCTGCTAGATGTGCGGACATTTAGAAATGATCTAATTCTTGTTAAGGATACCAGTGAGGAGTTAAAGCGACGTTTTTTTTACACATTAGATTACCAGCCGCATGAATCTTCAGACAGTACACTGCTTGGCCAGGAACAATGGAACTGGCTCGAAAGTGAATTGAAAAAGCCTGCTGATCTGCGTTTAATCTGTAGTGGCTCGCAGTTTGGAATTGAATTTAATGGATATGAGGCGTGGGCAAATTTTCCTCATGAACAAAAAAAGATGCTGAACCTGATTAAGGAAACAAAGGCAGAAGGTGTTTTATTTCTTACAGGCGATGTTCATTATGCAGAAATATCAAGAGTGAATGAACCGGGTTTGTACCCGATTTACGATGTTACATCTAGCGGCATAACTTCCACCTGGAGTTTTGCTACACCCAATAAATATCGCATTGAAGGTCCCGTTATGGATAACCATTTTGGGTTATTAACGGTTACATGGGAAAAGGATCCTGTTATCAGGATGGAAGTTATTGATAAATATAATAACAGCCGGATAGAATATACTATTAAAAGAAGCGAAATAAGTTTCGCTAAATAATTATACAGTTATTAATTATTTAAAACAGAGCAATGTCAGCCAATTTAAATCTTTTGAAAAAAGTATTTGCATTATTCACTTTGTTTGTTCTGATAAGTTGCAGAACACAAAAGAATTTGAACCAGTTTGTATCACATGGGAAAGTGGAATATAATCTAGCAAAGGAAGATGAATTAATGCTTGATTCTATTCAGCGAAAAACATTCCTTTATTTTATGAATGAAGTGGATGCTGAAAAGGGATTTGTGAAAGACCGTGCCGCCTCCTGGGCTCCATCTAGTATTGCAGCGACCGGGTTTGGCTTGCCCACTTATGCGATAGCTGCTGAACGAAAGTGGATTACCAGAGAGGATGCTGTGCTGCAGGTTCTTAAGATACTTCGGTTCTTTGCAAACTCCGAGCAAGGTACTGATTCTCTTAGTACAGGCTATAAAGGATTTTATTATCATTTCCTAAATTTAAAAACAGGAAAAAGAGAGTGGAACTGCGAACTGTCAACCATTGATACCGGATTGCTGATGATGGGCATCATTTTTATACGCAACTATTTTGACGGGACTGATGCCGATGAAAAGGAGATTCGGCTTTTAGCAGCAAAACTGTTGGGCCGTCTTGACTGGAACTTTTTCTACTTGCCAGATAATGCCAAACATCCTCACACCATTTCGATGGCGTGGAAACCAGAAACTGGTATCCTAAACTGGGGATGGCATGGTTATGACGAGGCATTGTTTCTTTACATACTCGCAGCAGGAACAGGAATGGATAATGTTGAAAAGAGCTATAATGCTTGGCAATCTACTTTTAAATGGAGAACACCTTATGAAGGATTATCCCATGTTACATTTCCTCCGCTGTTCGGACACCAGTTCTCGGCCTGTTTTATCGACTTCAGGGGATTGTTTGATCCTTACATGAAAGGGAAAGGGATTGATTATTTCGAGAACTCCCGCCGTGCAACATTAGTGCAGCAGCAATATGCTATTGAAAATCCAAAGGGATGGGTTGGGTATGATTCACTTACATGGGGAGTTACAGCCAGCGATGGCCCTGGTAGCAAGTATAATTTCGGGGATAAAAAATTTGAGGGATATGCAGGGCGGGGAACCAGTGGTAAAGAAGAAACTGTTGCAGAGGATGGAACACTGGCACCTTATGGACCTTTATCATCTTTGCCATTCACTCCTGAACTTTCGCTGGCAACTATTAAGAATATGAACAGGAAATACGGGGATAAGATTTGGGGCAAATACGGATACTATGATTCGTTTAATCCAACTGCTAAATGGGTTGATGATGATTTTATTGGTATTGATCAGGGGCCTATGTGCCTGATGATTGAAAACTTCAGAACAGGTATGGTTTGGAAGTATGTAATGAAAGACCCGGTAATTCAGAAAGGATTAGAGAAGCTGAAATTTGAATACAATAAGAAATAAGCTTTTTGTGTATTTGTAATTAAAACTATTTATAAAACTACGATGTATATGAAGAACATCTGTGTAAAACTGCTGTTTGTTTTTATTTTTCTCCTTGTTGGAACAGGGTTTCTTTTTGCTCAGGTTAAAATCCTTGACAATTTTGAAACAAAAGTAGGCTGGAGTTTTATCAGGTCTGATGCCGTAGAATTGAAAACTTCTGTTGAGAAAGGTCATGCCGGTAGCTGCGTTCGCTTTGATTATGATTTTACAAAAGGGACAGGTTATGGTGGCATGCAGAAAATGCTTCCGCTTATTTTACCGGAGAATTATGAGATAAGTTTTTGGGTTAAAGCAAATTCTCCGTCTAATAATTTTGAAATAAAACTTCTTGACGCATCAGGCGATAATGTATGGTGGGTTAGTAACCGTAACTATACATTCCCCAATGAATGGAAGAAAATAAAAATCAAAAAACGTCACCTCACTTTTGCCTGGGGACCGTCTGGAGGGATACCTCCTGTACGTTTCGACCGCATTGAATTTACTATTGCCTCTTTTGTAGGTGGAAAAGGCACTGTGTGGATTGATGATCTGAGATTTGAAGCGCTGCCGCCGGAAACCAACAACTATCCGCAACCTTCGGTTACAGCTACTTCTGCTGTAAAAGAGAATCCTGCACAAAATGTACTGGATAACTCTTCACAGTCTGTATGGCAAAGTGTAAATGCAAAGCCGCAGTCACTGGTTTTCGATTTGAAGAAACGGAGGGAATTTGGCGGTTTGCATATCAACTGGACTAAAAATCAGTCTGCTGATAAATTTGATATTTACACTTCAAACGATGCCAAAAAATGGGAGAAGCTTACAGGAATCTCGGGGAATCAAAATAATGTAAGTATCATTCGCTTGCCGGATGCAGATGCAAGGTATTTGAAATTGAGTTTGCTTTCTGCAAATTCCCAAACAGGTTATGGAATAGAAGATATAAAACTGGTTTCGATGAAGGATGCTGAATCCCTTAATAATTTCTATATCTACTGTTCTAAGAACAATGAAGCCGGTGATTATCCCCGTTACTTTTCTGAGAAGGCTTCTTACTGGACAGTATCAGGGGTTAACAATGATGTGAAAGAGGCACTGCTAAATGAGGATGGAATGGTTGAGCCGGACGCCGCATCATTTTCCCTGGAACCAATGATTATGCTGGATAATAAACTGTACAACTGGAGTAATGTTTCTGCCATCCAATCCATGGGAAAATCATCAAGAGCTTCCGGGTATCAGTTTGTTCCGGGAGTTACATGGAATATTAAAGACCTTGTTTTTGAAACTGAGATTGCTTCAGCAGGCACAGCCAATACTAATTCTTCCCTTTATATTAAATACAGGTTCACAAATAAAGGAAAAGAAAAAAAGGATTTCGATTTTTATTTATTACTGCGGCCTTACCAGGTAAACCCTTATTATCAGTTCCTGAATCTTACTGGTGGTGTCGGCAAGATTGGAGCAATTGAAGAAGTTGCAAAAAATATAATTAAGGTTGATAATAAAATTATAGAGTCGCAAATTCCTTTTCAGCAGTTAAGTGCACATACTGCAAGTCAGGGTAATATTGTGTCGCTGATTAGAAGTGAAAAACTTAATGCCCTCAGTAAGATAAACGATTCTTCTGGGCTGGCTTCAGGAGTCATAAAATATAAAATATCATTTGACGCTGGGGCGGACTATGAATTTATCGTAAAAATTCCATATCATCACTCACATACAACAGCTGATGCTGGTGAAGTTAGCGATTTTAATAAGGACTTCAGTTCATCAATTGATTTTTGGAAAAGCAAAATCAATCACATTCAGTTTAACCTGCCGGCCTCCGCTGACCGAATTATTAACACTTACAAATCGCAGCTGGTTTACATTCTTATTAACCGGGATAAAACTGGCATACAACCAGGTTCCCGTTCGTACAATCGTAGTTGGATAAGAGATGGAGCACTGACTTCTTCGGCTTTGATGAAGTCAGGAATTGTTCCGGAGGTGAAGGATTTCATTAAATGGTACTCCGGTTATCTTTATGAAAATGGTAAAGTGCCCTGTGTCGTTGATGGCCGAGGACCTGACCCTGTTCCCGAAAATGACAGCCATGGGCAGTTTATTTATCTGCTGCGGGAATATTTCAACTTTACAAAAGACACGACTTTCCTTCGTGAGATGAATGGCAAAGTTCTGATGGCAGCAGATTATATCCAATCACTTATTGCGCAGCGCAGCACTGACCATTATCGCAATGGAAACGATAGTGTAAGGGCGCAATATGGTTTGGTGCCCGAATCAATCAGCCATGAAGGATATTCTGCAAAACCAATGCACTCGTATTGGGACGATTTCTTTACGATGAAAGGATTGAAAGATGCAGTTGATATACAGAAAATATTAGGAGAAACTGAAAACGAAAAGCGGATTGCTGTAACCAGAGACAACTTCCGGACAAATCTGTACAACTCCATCAATCTGGCAATGAAGTATAAAGGCATTGATTATATTCCTGGCTGTGCAGAACTTGGTGATTTTGATGCTACATCCACCACTGTTTCACTTACTCCGTGTAATGAGATGGATAATCTCCCCAAGCCACAGATATATAATACGTTTGATAAATACTACGACTTTTTTACTAAACGAAGAAACAATACCATTAACTGGGTTAATTATACTCCTTATGAAAACAGGGTGATTGGTTCATTTATTATGCTTAATCAGCCTGACAGGGCACATGAGCTTATTGATTACTTTCTGCATGACCAGCGTCCTCAAGGTTGGTATCATTGGGCGGAGGTAGTCTGGAAGGATGAACGTACACCTCAGTACATTGGTGACATGCCGCATACATGGGTAGGATCAGATTTCATTAACGCAATTCGTTCCATGTTTGTGTATGAAAACGAGTATGACTCATCTCTTGTGTTGGCAGCAGCTTTATACCAGGACTGGATTGATGCGCCTGCAGGAATGTCAGTGAAGAATCTGCCAACGTATTATGGTGAGATTTCGTACAGTATAAAAAAGGAAAATAACTCGTACAGGTTTAGCATTTCTGGTGATTTAAAACTACCCGCTAACGGCATAAAGATTCAGAATTTCAATGGATCGAAATTGCCGAAGAGGGTAATGGTAAACGGAAAAGAGATATCAACTTTTACAGATAAGTATATTCAGATAATGGCTTCTCCATCCGAAGTTGTAATTGAATACTAAAATGATATCACTGGTTATAATTGCAGTAACTTAAAAAAAATAAAATGGATACAGCAGATAACAAAAAAGCAGCAGTTTCTCAATCGGATAAAATATCGTTTGGACAATTAGCAGCTTATGGTGCCGGTGGAATTATTCCTATTGCACTATTTAATGTGGCTGGAATCTTAGTCGGCCTTATGGGGAATATCAGCCTTGGATTAAGTGCTTTTTGGCTGGGGCTTATCCTTATCGTTCCCCGGCTTTGGGATTCTTTTTCTGACCCGCTTATTGGTCACTTTTCAGACAATACCCGGACAAGATGGGGACGCAGAAGACCATACTTGTTAATAGGTGGAATCCTTTCCGCTGTTTTCTTTGTTGTAATCTGGCTGATACCTAAAAGTGAAACTGTTCAGCAATGGTTTCCTACGGAGAGTGGTTATCAGATTTTTCAATTGTTGTATATACTTATAACGTTACTGTTGTTTTTTACGGCTGTTAACCTGTTTGAGATTCCACATGGTGCCTTAGGAATGGAAATGACAAACGACTACCACGAACGAACAAGGCTGTTCAGTGCAAAGAGTTTTGTAGGAAACCTGTTTGCAATGAGCACTCCGTGGCTGTTTTGGCTGGCAAACCTGAAAGTGTTTAAAGGTAATGGCAATGAAATAGATGGTATGCGATATGTGGCGCTGATGATTGCTGCGCTGCTGATACCGTTGTCTGTCTGGATGTTTTTAAAGCTGAAAGAACCAAAGTTTCAGGTTACGAAAACACAGGAGAAAACTCATTTCTGGAAAGAAATGAAACTGGTAATCAACAATAAGAATTTTGTAAGGCTTACACTTACCGTTTTTACATTAGCGATGGGGTTCAACTTTGTAAGTTTGCTTGGTTCTTACATCCCCATATTTTATGTTTTTGGTGGAGATAAACTGGCCGGTGCTTATATTTTAGGGATTAACGGGACTGTGTGGGCCATCACGGGTGTATTAGCTGTCTTCCCGCTGAACTGGATAAGCCCGAAAATGGGAAAACGCAAAACACTGATGCTGGCCATTTTTCTGATGGTTGCGGCGCAGCTCTCGAAAATTGTTTGTTACAATCCGCAGTATCCATATTTGGTTATTATACCAACTGTGTTATTGTCTGCTGGGATGTTATTTTTCTTTACTCTTGGCTCATCGATGGTTGGAGATATTTGTGATGAAGATGAACTGAAAACAGGAAAGAGAACGGAAGGAAGTTATTATGCTGTGTTCTGGTGGTTTATTAAGTTGGGCACTGCTTTGGCAAGCTTTGTTGCGGGTGCATTGATTGTACTCACTATGTTTGATGAATCACAGGTGACTAAAGTTGATAAGTTTCAGGGCAATGTAGGAGAGATGTCTTCATGGTTGAAGGATTGGGATATGGCAGTAAAAGAAAACAGGTTGAATGCTCATTTTCAGCAATTGAGAACTGATGCACTTTCTGAAGCGAAGGACTACCAGAAGTTGTTAAAGAAAGAGATTGATAAGAAATTTGTAAACACATTTAAACTTGTGCCTGGATACGATTCAGCTCGGAAAAATTTATTGAATACTAATCTTGTTTCTGTTGAGAATACAATCCGGAATTTATCTGATAGTAAACTAAATGCCGATTCTGTTTTGAGCTATAAGAATATGTTTCCATCATACCTTGTTCAAACAAAACTGGATAAGTTGTCGGTTTCTGTTCTGGAACTTCAGGCTCATTTAAAGGATAAGTCAATAGGAGCTAATGCAAAGAACAAGGAGCATTATTCTGTACTTGCTGCAGAAATTGGTAAAGTGAGTGAGACGGTATCTTCTATGGGCGACCAAACAGATTTGGGAGTATTGACCAACAATATAAAGGAGATGGAGACGAAAGTGGTTGAACTGAGAAAACAAACACCATTCACTTTGCTTATGATGCGGGTTGTGGAAATAGGTCTTCCTATTCTGCTAAGTCTTATTTCTCTATTCTTTATTCTTCGTTATACTTTAACAGAAAAGCGTTCGCTGGAAATTAAGGAATTGCTAAAGTCGAAGCATGAAACTTCACAGGCTTAATAAGATGAAATCGCAGACAGATTGATATAATAAAATATTTAAATGACTATGTTTAAAATTGATGGAGAAAATTTTGTTTTAGATGGGAAAAAGGTTTTTCTTAATTCTGGAGAGATACACTATTTCCGTATAAAAAGAGAACTTTGGGATAAACATTTGGCGGCGGCAAAAGAAGCCGGGCTTACTACAATCAGTACTTATGTGCCATGGGGCTGGCACGAACCTGTTGAAGGGGAATTTGATTTTGATGGCCACACTATTCCTGAAAGAGATTTGCTGGGATGGATAAAGAAATGCAAAGAGCATGGTTTGTTCTGCACATTAAAGCCGGGACCGTTTATCCTGGCTGAATATCGTGGCGCCGGCCTGCCAGATTGGTTCCTTGATAAATATGTTCCTGAAGTCAAAATGCACAACCGCAACGGTGAGCCTGTAAACAGTGATGGTGTTAGTTTATTCCAGCCTGTTTATTTACAAAAAGTACAACTATGGTTTAAGCAGATTATGCCATTGATAGGTGCAAGCGAATATTCAAATGGAGGCCCGGTAATCTTGATGCAGATTTGTAATGAAATTGGTGTGTTTTCCTGGCTTTCTCACCAGGCAGATTATAATGAAGAGGTGCGGCAACGTTTCATTGCTTTTTTGAAGGAGAAGAATAATGAAATCAGTTATTGGAACAAACTATGGGAAACATCGTTTTCATCGTTTGATGATGTAGAGCTACCTCCTGATGGAAGAGGCGCTTATCAATCCATAGCAGATAAAGGAAGAGATTACGAGTGGACACTTTTCTGGAGAAGGTATTATGCTGATTATTTGCGTATGCTTTCAAAATGGGTAAGAGATTTGGGAGTTACTTTACCGTTTTATCATAATCTGCCGGGCTGGATCTATGGTAATGGTTATGAGTTTCCGGTTAATATCACCATGTATGAGGATTTGTTTGAAGACCGCAGTGAGATCATTTTTGGCGTTGACCATATTCCCGAATTCATGTCGTACCGCAACTTACATGATGACAGGATAGTAAATGATATTACTTATGCCATGCAAGGGAATAAACCCTTGTTTGCTGCCGAATTTCAATGCGGTTCAAGAGAATACCATGTGGTAACCAATCCACAGGAAATGGAATTGTTTTATAAAGCAAGTGTGGCAAATGGATTAACAGGATGGAACTACTATATGTTTTCACAAGGAAGAAATCCGGAACGAAAAGGATACAGTGGGTCAACTTTTTATTGGTTCAATCCTTTAACTCCGGAGGCAGAAAAAACATCTGCGTTCCCGTTGGTGCAGCGAATGAGCAAAATTATCAGTACATCTGAATCGCTTATTGTTGAGGCAAAAAGGGATGCTGAAATTGCAGTTTTGTTTTATCCTCCTTATTATGCAACAGAACTTGAAAGGACTGTTGATGCAGCCAGCGAAGTGGTCTTTAACTATTCGGTAATACGTCGGCCTGCATATTTTGATGGTCTGCTTAAAGCCTTACAAGTGCTGAACGTTGAATACGACATGCTCGATCTTAATAAGCCAACAACTGCATGGAGCAAGTATAAACAAATCTGGGCTTTTAGTACGGATGAAATGAATGCAGCAGAACAACAAAAAATTGTTAACTATGTTAATGGTGGCGGACATGTTGTCATTTACCCCAATCTGGCATTGCGTGAAATGAATGGCCAGCCTTGCACAATTATCAGGGATGCACTGAACATTAAGCCGGTGGGTACTGATTCTTTCGATTCCGCATTAATTGATGTGCTTGGACTGAAGGATATTAAGTGTGCAAACCCGCAAATGGTGTATGATGCAGCTGATTTGCAGGGAGCAGATATTATTGCAAAGAATATCAAGGGAAAGATTACCGGGTTTCAGAAAAATATTGGAAGAGGACAGGTAGCTCATATTGGCACATGGTGGGGGTTTGACACAGAAACTCACAAAGATGTTTACATAAAGCTGCTTAATCTTTCCGGTGCGAAACTGTTTAATGCAACTTCTGATAACTTTTTTGTTACGGTGCGGGAACGGTTTACGCCGGATAATGAAGCGGTTTTGTTTGTGGGCAACTATTACAATGAAGTACAGCCTGCAACAGTTTATTACAAACATCCTGAAACTGGTGGGCAGGTAAAACTTCCTTTAGGTAAAGCTGCGATGGAGATGCCAGGATTGTATGCTATCCTTTCGCCAGTTGGATTGATGTTGGGCGATGGATTGCAGTTGCTGCATACAACATCTGATTTGTTAGGTGTGGAAAAGACTGATTCGGAATGTGTGCTACAGCTTTATGGCCACAGGGATCTTTTGGGTGAAATCGCTTTGGAAGGAGCCGGTATAGAAAAGGTGACAGGTGTTTTCCTCGGTGATATGCCGGTAACTTCTAAAATGGTGGATGGTAAACTGGTTGTTAATTATTCTCATTTGCACAATAAAGAGTTTGCACTGAAAATTGTAACTAACAAATAAAATTCAAACAGGAAAATGATACTTTCAAATAACAGCGGATTGTTTTTTTCCTTTTTAGAGAATGGATACATTAAGAATATTGATGCAGGAAGGATAAGAATTAATCTTAAGTCAGGTAATCTTTACGATCAGCCGGCAACACAACTTTATTTGCGCAGGAAAAATTCCGATGGTATTGAGTATGCGCCTCTCTTAGGGCCGCATAATGACAATAAGATTTTCCACACAGGTAATACCATAGTGGTTCAGGGAGTTTGGAATGGAATTGAATATTTTTGTCAGTTGGAGCTCTCTGAAAAAAGCACATCATGGAAATGGCAAATCAACTTACACAACACAACTTCGGAAAGTGTTGTAGTGGATTTGATTTGGAAGCAGGAGGTCGGTTTAAAAAATTTGAATGATGGTTTGGTGAATGAATATTATGTTGCCCAATACCTGGAACGTACTTTATTGTCTGATAAAACACATGGTACAGTAATTGCTTGCAGACAAAACACAAAAGAGGCAACAGGTTATCCCTGGATGATGATGGCGAGTGCAGGCAAAGCAGTTGCTGGTCTTACTGATGGTATGCAGTTTTACGGTAACACGTACCGGACTACCGGTATCCCGGAGAGTTTATTGCAAAATGAGTTGCCAGGGAATATGGCTGGGGAGTCGCCGGTAGTTGCATTGCAGGAAGCACCATTTGAATTGGCGACTAACACATCACATTCAGTTGTATTTATTGGTACATTCATATCCAATCATCCAGAGGCGATTTCTGAATGTGATTTGGATATTCTAAGAGTGGTAAATGATGAATTTGCTGAAATTGCCGTTGATGCCGCTGATGAATGGATACAGCCAAAGCGGAATCTGTTTCAAACCGCTGCTTTTTTTCCTTCTGAAGATTTGAATGAGACAGAAATAGAGAGTTTATTTGGCAAAGAGCAACGTTTAGCGGAAAAAATTAATGGACAATTACTCTCTTTCTTTTCTGCTTCGGGAAGCCATGTAGTAACAAAAGCAAAGGAAGAGCAGGTTGATCGTCCGCATGCACATATCATGCAGGCAAATTTAGCAGAAGTGCCAACAGAGCAAACACTTTCCACTACTTGTTTTGCAACAGGTGTTTTCAATTCTCACATTTCACAAGGCAACACCAATTTCGCTGTGCTGTTATCTGTAAATACCAGTCAGTTTAACGCAAATGTCAGCTCTGGGCAGAGAATATTTGTGGAGACGGATGGAGTGCAATACTTGCTGGGTATTCCTTCTGCATTTGAAATGGGGTTAAATTTTTGCCGCTGGATATATAAGCACAATGATAGACTATTGGAAATAACGACTGAAACTTATATTCATGCACCTGTCATTCAGCTTTCATTTTCCGTTTTGAGAGGAAATCCTGTTCGCCTGCTTGTTACACATGATTGGGATAAAGTGAATAGCTGGACGTTATCATCATCCGTTTCTGGTGAATATGTGGCAGTTCCTTCTGCAAACTCCATGCTGGCTGAAAAATTTCAGCAGGCACAATTCAGGATTGTTGTTGAGCATGCAGATGAGGTGGTAGACTCAATAAATAAGGCAATGCTATACGATTTACATGATCTGTTTGTTTTGGAAACTGGTGTTGTCTCGGCATTTTCATTAAGTTTTATTGGCGAGGTAAAAGAGAAATATAATTTTGATTTTAATAATGCAAGGGAGAAAGATTATTCAGGAAATAAATTCTGGAATGAACTGGGTAATCATCTGGCATTACATTCTGCGGAAAGAAATATAGCAGCTATCAGGGAGATTTTGCCGTGGTATGGGATGAATGCTATAACACATTATCTCACACCTTATGGACTTGAACAATTCAGCGGTGCCGCTTGGGGGACAAGAGATGTATCACAAGGGCCGATAGAATTTTTGCTGTCGCTAGAAAAGTTTGAGGCAGCCAGAAAGGTATTACTCACTGTTTTTGCAAATCAGAATAAGATTGGTGACTGGCCGCAATGGTGGATGTTTGATAGTTTTAAAAATATCCGGGCAGGCGATTGCCATGGTGATATTTATTACTGGGTAATCATTTCTTTAGCATCATACATTAAAGTTACTGGCGACCTGAGCATATTGGATGAAAAAGTACCATACTTTGACGGACAAGAGTTGTTAACTGTAAGTGAACATATGGAATGTCTGGTGAAAATGATTAAAGATTCTTACATCGGCAGTACAGCATTAGTGCCTTTTGGTGGTGGAGACTGGAACGACTCACTCCAGCCGGTAAATGAAGAGTTGGCAAAGCGGCTGATTTCAAGCTGGACCGTTCAAATGAATTACCAGGCTTTCAGCGAATATGCTGAAGTGTATGCTAAAGGAGGAGATTCTGATAAAGCTCAAGCTTTGAGTAAAACAGCGGAGAATATAAAATCTGATTTCAACAGATACTTGATTAAAGATGGTGTAGTGGCTGGTTATGGCTATGTACAGGATGATGGAAGTATCAGCGTATTACTACATCCTTCTGATACACTTACTGGTATTAAATACAGTTTGCTACCAATAGACCGGGGAGTGTTGAGCGGAATCTTCACAAAAGAGCAGGCTGAGACACATCAGAAAATTATAAACAAGTATTTGAAGGGGCCTGATGGGGCAAGGCTTATGGATAAACCTTTACGTTACAAAGGCGGCATTCAGGAAATTTTTCAAAGGGCTGAGAGCAGTACTTTCTTTGGCCGGGAAATCGGATTGATGTATATACATGAGCATATTCGATATGCAGAGTCCCAGGCTGTACTTGGCAAAGCTGATGAATTTGTAAAAGCGTTAAGGCAGGCAATTCCGGTACAGTACGGTGATGTAGTTCCAAACAGCAATCTTCGCCAGGCCAACTGTTATTATTCCAGCAGTGATGTTACTTTTAAAACCCGTTATGACGCTGATGAAAAATATAGTGATATTCTCTCCGGAAAATTACGGGTTGATGGAGGCTGGCGGGTATATTCCAGCGGTCCTGGTATTTATATCAGTCTGGTGATTAAAAAGCTAATCGGTTTCAGAGCATTCAGCGATTGCGTTGTGATTGACCCCGTGCTGACTAAAGAAATGGATGGGCTTTCTGCATCTTTCGGGTTCAGAGGTTTTGATCTGGATTTGAACTTTAGTGTGCAATCCGGAACTTTTGCACCTAAGAATATTAATATTAATGGACAGGAAATATCTTTTGAGAAGGAACCCAATCCTTACAGAGCAGGAGGTGCACAAATCCCGGTGAAAGACTTTTTGAGTTGCCTGAAGACTGGAAGAAATGAAATAAACATTGTTTTATAATAAAGTAGTTGTATTTACTGAACCTAAAATCAAGCAATAAATCTATGCGTAAAAGAAACTTGTTTTTGTTGTGTGCATTAATGGTAATGACGCAAATACAGGCCCAGCAAAAAAAAGCAACTCCCAGAAGTGTATTTGTTTCCAATCTGATGTCCAGAATGACCCTGGATGAAAAAATTGGCCAGTTGAATTTGGCAACCGCCGGAACTATTCGTACTGGTGAGGCTACCAGCAGTGATATCGGCAAAAAAATTCAGGAAGGAAAAGTAGGTGGAATTTTGAACCTGGATTCGGCGTGGAGAATCAGGGAGGTGCAGGAGGTGGCTGTTACAAAAAGCCGGATGAAAATTCCTTTGATTTTTGGAATGGATGTCATTCATGGTTACAGAACAACGTTTCCGATTCCGCTGGCGCTGGCAAGCAGTTGGGATATGAGTTTGATTGAGAAAAGTGCCCGCATCGCAGCGCAGGAAGCAAGTGCTGATGGAATTTGCTGGACGTATTCTCCAATGGTGGATATTGCCCGTGATCCTCGTTGGGGACGTATTGCCGAAGGTTCGGGTGAGGATGTTTACTTAGGTTCAAGAGCTGCGGAAGCTTATGTAAAGGGTTACCAGGGTGATGACCTTGCGAAGAACAATACGATTCTTTCTTGTGTTAAACACTTTGCTTTGTATGGCGCTGCTGAGGCTGGAAGAGATTACAATACTACTGACATGAGCCTTAACAGGATGTACAACGAGTATCTGCCTCCTTATAAAGCCGCCTTTGATGCAGGATCAGGAAGTGCCATGAGTTCTTTTAACGATATTAATGGTGTGCCGGCAACTGCTAACCGTTGGCTGATGACCGATTTGCTTAGAAAGCAATGGGGCTTTAAAGGATTTGTTGTAACAGACTTCACTGCAATTGATGAACTGGTACCTCATGGCCTGGGAGATAAACAAACTGTAGCGGCCCGTGCCCTTAACGCAGGAATTGATATGGATATGGTTGGTGAATCTTTTTTAACTACACTGAAGAAATCATTAAAGGAAGGAAAAATAACAGTAGCTGAAATAAATATGGCCTGCCGCCGCATTCTTGAAGCTAAATATGATTTGGGATTGTTTCAGGATCCGTATAAATATTGTGATACGAACCGGGCTGCAACAGAACTGTGTACTCCCGAAAATTTAAAAGCAGCAAGAGATGTGGCAGCACAGACTTTTGTATTGCTGAAAAACCAAAACCAATTGCTGCCTTTAAAGAAGGAGATGAATATTGCGTTAGTTGGTCCGCTGGCAAATTCAAGATATGATATGGTGGGAACATGGGCTGTTGGCGCTGACCATAAGAAATCTGTTACTGTGTTACAAGGTTTTCAAAATGCTTTGGCAGGCAAGGCTAATTTACAATATGCGAAAGGCTGTAATCTCGTTGATGACAAGAAATTAGATTCATGGATTACCTGGGGGACTTCTTCAATAGACTCAGTAAAGTCGCCTGAACAACTGAAAGAGGAAGCATTGGCATTAGCCCAAAAAAGTGATGTTGTTGTAGCCGTAATGGGAGAAGGGGCTGAAATGACAGGTGAAAGCTCAAGCCGTTCAGATATTTCTCTGCCGGGGAATCAGCAGGCACTTCTTAAGGAGCTGATTAAAACAGGAAGGCCTGTTGTGCTTGTGCTGTTTACAGGCCGTCCACTTACGATCAACTGGGAAAAAGAGAATATCCCGGCGATACTTAATGTTTGGTTTGGCGGAACTGAGGCTGGCAATGCAGTGGCAGATGTTGTTTTTGGAAAAGTAAATCCATCTGGAAAGTTGCCCGTTACTTTCCCGCAGAATGTCGGGCAAATTCCTTTGTACTATAATCATAAGAATACAGGCCGGCCTGTGGATGAAGGAAAGTGGTTCCAGAAATACCGTTCAAATTATTTAGATGTTACCAATGATCCATTATACCCGTTTGGATATGGACTGAGTTATACATCGTTCTCATATGGTGACATTACATTGAGCAGTACACAACTTAAGGGCAATCAGTCTCTGAAGGTAAACGTAACTGTAAAAAATACCGGTAATTATGATGGCGCTGAAGTGGTGCAGCTTTATATCAGGGATGTTGTTGGCAGTATCACCCGGCCGGTACAGGA
>CALLZY010000280.1 GCA_937858715.1 uncultured Chitinophagaceae bacterium
GGAATTTTTGAAACCAGCCTTTCAATATCGCCACACTGCTTAATATGCTGCGATACTTTGTTGCGCAGGTCGGTTTCTTTTATCAGGTACTCAACGGTGTCTAACCGTTCGTTTATTTTCTGTATATCTTTTAAAGGAAAAACAATCCAGCGTTTCAGCAGCCTTGCACCCATCGGAGAAACGGTACTGTTCAATACACTCAGCAAAGTGTGGCTGTTATCAGTATTATTAATTATTAATTCTAAATTCTTAATTGTAAACCGATCCATCCACAAGAAATCATCCCGGTCAATTCTTTGAAGCGAAACAATATGCTGCAGGTTGGGATGCTCAGTGTCTTTCAGGTAATGAATGATAGCACCTGCGGCTGTCAGCCCGGTTTTCAGGTCTTCCACGCCAAAGCCCTTCAGCGAATGAGTCTGGAAATGTTTCAGCAGCGTATCTTCTGCATAGGCGGCATCAAAAATCCATTCATCAAGGGTGTATGTATAAATTTTGCTGTTGAAATACTCTTTGAATTTCTTTTGGTGCTGCCGCTGAAAAACAACTTCGGCAGGTTTAAAACTTTGCAGCAGTTTGTCGGCATATTCCCTGTCGCCTTCGGCAATTAAAAATTCGCCGGTTGAAATATCCAGAAAGGCCAGGCCAAATTTATCATGCGGTGTATTGGCTGATGCATCGGCAAAATGGATAGCTGCCAGAAAATTGTTGCTGTGATGTTCCAGCAGCTTATCATTGACCGTGGTGCCGGGAGTAACCATGTCTGTTACGCCACGTTTTACTATGCCTTTGGCAAGCTTTGGGTCTTCGAGCTGGTCGCAAATGGCCACCCGGTGACCAGCCTTAACCAGCTTATGCAGGTAAGTATCCAGTGCATGGTGCGGAAACCCTGCCAGTTCGGATGAAGAGGCAGCGCCATTGTTTCTTTTGGTTAATGTAATGCCCAGTATCTGCGAAGCAGTAATGGCATCCTGCCCGAAGGTTTCATAAAAGTCGCCTACACGAAACAGCAAGATGGCATCCGGATATTTTTGCTTAATAGCCCGGTGCTGTTGCATCATGGGAGTATCTGAAGCTGATTTTGCCATTTCAGGTTGTCATGCTGCCTGCCCGCCATGCGGGAGTTTATCTGGGCATGGGCGACAAAAATAAGGAAGTGTTTATGTAACGCTGTCTCTTTTTGCATCAGTACTGGAAATTATCATTTATGAAGAGAAATTTCCTGCTGGCCGGGATGTTTATTTCCTGTGCCTTTCTGAAAACTTTTGCCCAAAACAGTGATACCGCCCGTGCCGATGCCACTATTACCAATGCCACTGTGTATTTTGGTTATGGGGCCGAACTTACCCACGAAAGCAAGGTAAAGGTGGATGCCGGCACAAAAGTGATTGTAATTAATATGCTGGGCACTACTGCCGATGTAAACAGTTTGCAAATAAGTGTGCCGGAGGATGTGGCCTTGCTTTCGCAGCGCTACGCCGTTTTTTATCCGCCTGTGCCGCCCGTGCAAAAAAATAAGGAAGCCGAACGTATCGAAGACAGCATTGCCCTGGTCTATAAAGAAATTGGCAGGATAAACAACCTTATTTCGATTGAACAGGAGATTTTGAATAAAACCGGCTTGCTGATTGAAACCACTATCAACACCAGCGGCAACAAAACCGTTACCAGCGAAGAAGTGCTAAAACTGCTTGAATATTATAACAGCAAAATTGATAAATCGAAGACTAATATCTACAACCATAATCAGAATATTGTGGCTCAGAATAAGAAAATTGAAGACCTGCGGAACCGGATTGCCAACCTGACACCTCCGCCGCCACCCAGGCAGAAATCTTATGGCCAGGTATATCTGCAGGTGATTTGCAAAAAGGGAGGAGAAATTCCTGTCGAACTGTCTTATTATACCAATAATGCGGGATGGACAGCGATGTATGATGTGAGGGTAAATTCCAAAACCAATAAGGTGAAATTAGTGTACAGGGCGTCGCTTACACAAACCACCGGTATTGACTGGAAGAAAACAAAACTTACGCTCAGCACCGGCACTCCCAACTTTGGTGTGGCTGCCCCAGTTCTGTCACCCTGGTATCTGCAGTTATATGTTCCCGGCCTGTATAACGATTTGCAGCGCAGGGCCGCACAAGGCAATGCCATGCGGAACACAATACAATCTTATAATAATGATGAAAGCCTGAAAGAAGTGGTGGTGACTGGTTATGGACAATATAAACTGGAATCTAAGACTGCAGGACTTCAAACGGTTAATCCAAGCACACTTCAGCAATATACAACCTTGAGCCAGGGCCAGTTGAATACCAATTTTGAGATTGCCCTGCCGTATGATGTTACCTGCAATGGAGAACTGCACAGTGTGACAATTAAAGATGAAGAAATTGATTGCGTATTGAAAAACTATGCCGTTCCTAAAATGGACAAAGATGCCTACCTGCTGGCCGAAGTGGCCGACTGGCAAAATCTTGACCTGCTGCCTGGTGATGCCAATATCATTATGGATGA
>CALLZY010000281.1 GCA_937858715.1 uncultured Chitinophagaceae bacterium
ACATGTTCGTAAAGTTTTGTTTATTGGGTGCAAAAATATACTTTTTGAATAAATAAGCATATGAAATATATTTTTTTCCAATTTTTATCCAAATTGTTGAAAAATAAGGCTGTAAGCAGCCATATATAAAAAACCGGATTTTTTTCTGTTTAAAATCGGCATGGCTGTATAAAAAGTTCTTTGTAATTTGTCGGTACTACAAGCATTGGAATACGGCATAATACTTAAAAAGGTTATATGGCACTGAAAATACTTGAACACGGAAGCCCGGACTATTTAAAAATGGTAAAACTAAGAGATGACGTATTGAGAAAACCATTAGGTCTGAACTTTTTGCCGGAAGAACTGGAACAGGAAAAGAATAATATACTGATAGGGGCATTTGAAGATGATGAGATATTAGGCTGTTGTATGCTGGTGCAGGAAAATACAAAAGAGGTGCGGCTGAGACAAATGGCTGTTCTTAAGAATTTGCAGGGAAAGGGTATTGGCCGGGCCATTATGTTATTTGCTGAAAATATTGCCCGTGACAGAGGCTATAAAATTCTGTCTATGCATGCCCGAAAGGATGCCATTGGATTTTACGAAAAGGCAGGCTACCATACTTCGGGGGAAGAATTCACCGAGGTTACCATTCCGCATTATGTCATGCAAAAAAAACTTTAACCCCGTGGGGTTCCTTTTCGTACATGAGCCTGTATAATCTGGCGCAGCTTATGCACCTCATCACTATCAGCACAGGCATTTTTGGGTACCAGTAAAAAAGAACGGCTGTCGAAATAGAAGTGAAAAAAATTAGGACTTTCCATGAAACTGTTAAGGGCCTTCCATGGCCATGATTTACCACCCTTTTCATGATCGAGAGAGAACCCGTTTTCGTTAAACGTCATACTAAAGCGGTGCTGAAAGGTAATAGCTCTCCGATATACCAGTGCCGGAAGTATAAACCAAAAACTGACAAGCAGCACCAACCACAGTAACGACCCTATCAGGAAGGCATTGGGTGTCACTTTCCTTGTTACATACAATACCAGCGAAGCAATGGCAAATACATTTACCAGTATTATCATTATTCTTATTTCAGGCCTGCTTATAAAATGATAACGGAGTGCCTGAATTACCTGTTTCTTGTCGTAGCCAAAGTGTATTGTCATAATCTGTTACTGGTTACTTGTTTTAGGAGTCTTTAATTCGTTTTCATTAACAACCCACTCACCCAGTTTTTCTCCTTTAATACCAAAGAATTCCACGGTAAGTTTCCGTTCATTTTTCTTTCCGGAGAATGAGAACCGGCTATAATTCTGCTTTTCGTCAATTCCCAGTATCCGGTAAGGATTATCTTTCTCCGGGCCACCAAATTTATGTGTTCCCGAAGTAAGCGGGGACACCGTAATATCATACATTGGATAAGTACCGGGACGGTTTACTTTTATTATCTCACTATGATGCCTGTCGCCGGTTAAAAATATCACTCCATTAATTTTGTTCTCCGCCAGAAAATCCATCAGTTCATTATATTCAGCCGGAAACTTATGCCATACCTCATATGGTGACACCGGATTAAGCACCTGGCTGCCCACTGCAATTATTTTAAAAGTAGCATTGCTGTATAACAAAGCATTCTTTAGCCATTTCATCTGCTGTTTTCCCAGCATTACTTTTTCATGATTAGGCTTACCATTAACTGAGTCCTTCATTTCATCAGCACTGCGCCACCAGCGGCCATCAGTCATAAAGATATCCGCATCACCCCAGCTTGTCATGGTATAGATGCCCTGACCATTTTCACCTGAAGAAGGATTGCAGAAGTAGCTGTTAAATACATTGCGGCTGGCCTCTTTCAAATTATAGCTTGTTCCAAAGTTATTGGGGCCGAAGTCATGATCATCCCAAATCCCAAACTGCGGCATAGCCTTTAAAAAGTCCTTCATAATAGGCATGGCCCTGTCATGGCTGGCCCTGTACCACAATCCCCATTCGCTGAAGTAATCCACCTCCCTTGTGTACCAGGCATCACCCAGCCAGAGCATAAAGGCCGATTTCTCTTTGGCCATTGATTCAAAAATAGTGGAGTCGCCGCCGTATGGCTTACCGGGTCTGTCAAATTCAGGTTCATTAAAATAGGCACAAGAACCAGTGAGAAAATTAAAATCCGGAACGGGCTTACGCCATTGCCAGAGGTCTTTGGTAGTGAATTCCCCTTTGGCGCCAATTGGCTTTCCATTAATAATAATGTAGTAATGATATACAGCATTGTATTGCAGACCACCAATTGTAAATGTTATTGGGTTGAATTCATTTCCTAATTGTCCTTTATACTGCACTGTTTTTTCAATGGCTTCAATCTTGTTACCAGGATTACTGATATCCTTAATCATTGAATATTTCAACGCCACTGTTTTTACTTCAGATGAAACTTCGAGCCAAATCTTTGCATCACGAAGTTCAACCGGGCCGAGCATGGGGCCTGAAATGATACGGGGCTGGGCTTGCAGCAGTATAGTAAAAAAAGTGAGTGTTGCAGAAAAAAGCAGTTTATACATTACAGATTTTTTGTGCAAGGTAAGACGAATAGGGAATGAAATAAAAAAGCCGTCTCGTTATAAACGAAACGGCTTTTAATATTATAGTGTACTGATTTCTTATTGCTGAATATTCAGCAGGCTGCACACCTGAGCATAAGGCATTGCCTTTAATTCACTTTCGGTATAAACCTGTCCTTTTATTTCGGCAACTTTTCCAGCAGTACGTCCGCCGGCAACACCGCCTGGAATAATTACATAGCGTTGCTGATAATCTGTATTAAGAACAAATCCTCCTGTACCAGCCATGTTTTGTGTATAATAAATAACCCTTCCTGTAGTTGGCATAAAACCAAATAGCAAAGGAGTAGTGCCAGGGATAATAAACGGTAGCGGATATGGGCCTACACCCGGAAAAGAAGTGTTACCATTTTTTGAATATGATAAAACAACGCCTTGATCCAAAATTGCCTGAGTTATGCCAGGGGCAGCCTTGTTTGCCCTTTTGACAGTACCTAAGTTAGTCATTGCAGAGTCAACCCAATCGGTAGATGCAAAACTGAACCATGAAGAATATATAACATTAGCAGTACCAGTAGCACCGGTAGGGCCAGCAGGACCAACAGGACCAACAGGACCTTGCGGGCCAGTAGCACCGGTAGCACCGGTAGCTCCTGTCGCACCAGTAGCACCGGTAGGGCCTTGCGTACCTGTTGCACCAGCAGGACCTTCAGGGCCTTCTTTTGTACAGCTAACGGCTAAAAAAGTAATTGCTAAAACGAATAATGAAAGAAGATTAAACTTTCTCATAAAGTTAGATTTGGCTGTTAATTAGATTCAGTTTTAAAAGTAGTGGGATTTTCCCTTTCTACCAAGATATTTTTTCAAGATTTATAAAAAACCTTTTAAATGCCTGTTTTGACCGATGGCTTATATTTGCCTGAACCCCAAACTACTTAATATATGCGTTCGCTTAAAAACTATCTTCTCCTCCTTTTAACCCTTGTTATAACTACAGCCAACGCCCAGTTTAAAAAGGGCGACAAAATGGCCGGTACTTCGGTTGCTTCAGTTGTTTACAATTCCGGCAATTCTGATATTTCGGTTGCAAATATTGGCGATAATAAATCCAAGAACACCAATTACAGTGTTAATCTCAGTCCTTCGCTTGGGTGGTTTGTTTCAGAAAACACGGCGATTGGCGTTTCGCTGAATATTAATCCGGCCAGTAAGAAAGTTACTTACGAGCAAAACGGCAGCACTTATCAAAGCGACAAAGCCAGTAATTTCAATATCGGCATTGGCGGTTTTGCCAGAAACTACTTCTCAAAAGGCGGATCATTATTGCCTTTCGGCCAGGCAAGCATTAATGCCGGCATCAGCAGTTATAAAGAAGAAGGATTTTTTTACGGCGGGACAGGCAGTTCAGCCTACAAACAAACCTATGATGGCAGCTCTTCAGGCGGTTTTTTTGCCAATGCCACTTTTACCGGAGGCTTTACCAAGATGATGGGAGAAAACGCAGGACTTGACTTTTATCTTGGCTATAATTTTTCTTATAACAAAAATGTGTTTAAACGCACAGCACTGAGAGACGATGGCAATAACGGCAGCATTGATACCCGTGGAGAAAATGAAACCACCACCAAGTTTACCAATCATGGCCTTCTGTTGGGAGTGGGTTTCCAGGTTTTCCTGAGAG
>CALLZY010000282.1 GCA_937858715.1 uncultured Chitinophagaceae bacterium
CTTTTACTTCCAGCAGGTGCGCCTCTATCCATTCTAAACTGTTCATTATTCTTTTGCTTTCCAGTAAACTTTTTTGCTCTACAAATTTTCGCAATTGTTCAAGTAAGCCATCATTTGTTCTGTTTACTTTGTCCCCGGCTTCCACTAAATTGGTTTTAAGCCGGTCTATGGTTGCATCATTTTTAAGTTTCTTAATGGCCTCAAGTGCATTTATTTTACTAATCAACAATTCAAGCTCTTCCTGCATATTTCTGCTCATTAAAAACTCCCAAAAAGCCTTGAAACTTTTTCCCTGGTCGGTACTCCACAAAAAATCCTGCTTGCTGAATATATCGTCTAACAGTTTCCCTTTTGTTAAACTGCTTTTAATAATGGCCTGCCTTGTATCTTTATCCAGTTCCCTGAAGTTTTGCTCTACCTGCCGGAAATCAGCCAATAACCTTTTGGCAGTTTCTTCTGCCAAAAGATAATCTTCCCTTATTCTTGTATCATCAGTTCTTTCGTAAATCCCCTTTTTTGCATCCTCAATTTCCTTGTCCAGTTTTATCCTGTCCTGCTCCAGTTTTTTTACCCTTTCATAAGGAGATGCTGTATTATTTACCAGTTGCTTTAAAATAGAAAACAATTGAAGCAGACGGCTATGTGTACCTACAAATTGCTGTTTGTTTAAATCATCCAGCCATTTTAAGGCGTTTTCTGTTGCTGGTGTAAGTTCATAAACCGGTTCATCTCCAATGTCATAATATCGCCTTAAATAGCCTTGTTTTGCCCATTGCTGCAAGTATTCTAAAGGCTCATTCTTGAAGTCATCAATTCCTTGCCGTTCTAAGGCGTATAAAAAGTCACTTAATAGATTTCTAAGGTCTTGTTGGGCGTAAAATATTTTGTCCTGCTGTTTAAATGCTAAATGAAAGAAACTGGTAAGTAATGGAAAATGCTCAGCCCTCAGTATTTGAAGTGTTTTATCATTTTTATAGAGGGAATATGCTTTTGCAAAATCCATTAGATTCGGTTATAGTGGTCTATGCAAAATACGAAATAGTATGTTAAAAATCAGCAATTTAAGCGGTTATTATTCAATACCAGAACCTTGTTCTGAGGTTGGCAACAGTGTTTTTATACGGTGTATATTGGAAAGCTGAGTGGAGTAGGTAATTACAATTTCGTCCAAAATCTTAACATACTCATTTCCAAGGGAGGGAAGATATTTTTTAAAACTAATTAAGAAGTTATGAAAGGATTCTAATACATCACTTTCTTTCCAGTTATAAAGAAAACAATCGCCTATAATTTCAGCAAGTCCTGTATCATTCCTGATTGACTCTTGTAAAAGTGTAGTATTAAGTTATTTGTGCATACAAAATAATTTTTCAGGTTCCCACCCTCTTCTTCTCCTTCAGTTTCGCAAACATTTTCTCTGTCTCCTGGTCCTGGTAGGTTTGTGCCCACAGCACATACCGGTAAAATTCTTTGCTGCCGGGGGCATGGCCACTTATTTTTCGTACTATTTGTTCTGGCATACCAAGGCTCAACATGGTGGTAATGGCTGTTCGGCGCATTGTGTGGGTACTGGCTATATCACAAAACCGGTATATTTTTCCTTGCTCTCCACCTTTTCTTATTTCAGTTACAATTCCTCTTCTCTCACGGGTTTTGCTCACTGGTTGGGTTAAGCCGGCTTTCTCTAACAGCACTTTTATGTAATCGTTCAGATTAGTACTGCTAAAGCGGGGAAGCAGTTTTACTTTTTGCTTTTTGTACTTCTGCAATATCGCAATGGCATAATCCGGCAGACGTATCAGTGTATCAGTTGTGGTTTTCCTCGACCTTACAGCAAGGTAATATTGACCCGCCGATACCCGTAAGTTGCTGCGCCGAAGGCTCAGCAGATCTGAAACACGAAGTGCCACCGTACAGCCAAACACAAATACATCTTTTACCAGCTGCAAGCGGG
Source organism: uncultured Chitinophagaceae bacterium (assembly GCA_937858715.1). Classification (GTDB taxonomy): domain Bacteria; phylum Bacteroidota; class Bacteroidia; order Chitinophagales; family Chitinophagaceae; genus JJ008. The sequence goes on from CALLZY010000282.1 coordinate 1,955, forward strand.
GCGTCAGTGCCTTCTCAAATTCCTTATCGTAAATCAGATAGTTTAGTTCTTCGGGCAACAGGGGGTGTATAGCAATTTTTTCAGTTCGTACATAAAACAACTTATGATATTCTCCCATTCCCGGAACCAATTCCTTATGCACATATCCAAGAAATGTCTTTATTATTTTCATATTCTGGCCTGCATAATTGTCAAAATAACCACACTCATCATACAAATAAGCAGTGAACCGCTTATAAAATTTTTTCCAGTAGTTCTTTTCTGTTAATAGTTCCCGGCTGTTAAGTTTTCGCATAGGCCGGAGCCGCAGTACAATTTCTTTCCTGGTGCAAAATTTCTTTAACAGCTTTTCTGTATAAATATAGTTTTGTAAGGTACCCGCAGAAATGCGCTTTCCGTTTGGCTGCAACCGGATACCTGTCCGGCTGTGTTTTACAAACAAGGCAAACAAATCAAAAAAATTAAATTCTCTGGCTGCTCTATTCATAAAATCATCAAAAGTTTTAAACAAATCACTTTGAAAATAGCAGAAAAGCAGCATTTTTTGTATAAATTAGCTGTAATTAGTTCTTTGATTAAAAAGGCTCAAATACAGCCTGGTATTGGGATTCATAACTAAGTGAACAGGCTTTTATTACTATCCGTTCGGAATGGCTATGCCAGGCAGGAACTTTAGCAGAGAGAAATACAGGTACGGATTTAATGGCAAGGAGAAGGATAAAGACGTTGCCGCCAGTGATTATGACTTTGGTGCAAGGATTTATGATGGAAGGATTGGGCGGTGGTTGAGTGTTGACCCGTTGCAAGCAAAATATCCGGGATTTTCGCCGTATAATTTTGTTGCAAACTCCCCTCTAAGTTGTTTTGATCCTGATGGTAGGCTTATCATCTTTATCAATGGATTGCGCTTTAATGAAGGAGCTATTGATCAAGGGAGAAAAAGCCCACATATGTTTGGGCATGGACCAGCAAGGACAGGCATTTATCGTCGAGATAGAATATTGCAAAAATATTGGCGTAGTGGAGAAAAAGGTAATTCCTTTGGAAGAAAAGTTGATATTGCTGAACGCTTTAAAATAAGGACCGGAGATCATAAAGACTATTATTTAAGTGGCTCAGCCGAATGGACTTCACAAGCAGCCCAGAGGGCAGAAGACGGAAAGGCAAAGGCAATTGCGTTTCATAATATGGTTCAGGCAGGGCTAATAAAAATTGAAGAAGGAGAAACCATAAAAATAGTTTCTCATAGCCATGGAGGTGCGCATTCGACTGGTTTTGCAAAACAGTTGATGTCATATAAAGATGCAAATGGGAACCCCCTATATAACATAGAAGTGATGTACTACATCACTCCGCATCAGCCGACCCAAATGACGCACCCTGATGGAGTAAGAGGGGTTCAATATTCTCATCCCAATGATGCTATCTCATCTGCTGATCCTGATTGGCTACCCAATGGAGGAAGTGACTTTGGGCGAATCAATAATATTACAGAGTTTATTGGAAATGACATTATGGAGCCGTCTTGTGATCCCGGCCTTGAACCAAACCCATTTAGAATAGATGTCCCGGGTAGCGATTGCCCACCACTAAAACAAGGACAAGTTAGATCAACTGGAGCTGCTGGCAACAGGGGTGGTCATAATGTTCAAGATAACGATTTCATATTCGATATACCAAGGCTTGACCCTGGTGGTGTAAGGTATAGAAAAGATAATCCATTTACGAGGAAAGAAAAAAGTAAAACCACTGAACGATAAGTCGAATAAAAAACTTTACAATGCATAGAAATGTTTTAATAATAATGGCATTATTTTTCCTGGGATGTAGCGATAATTATAGGTTAACCGAAAATGACTTAAGATGGAATCCTTACAGAGGGGGTGAAGTATTGGTCTTTCATAGTAATAATGGGGATACAGATACAATAAATGTGCAAACTATTGAAACGGCATATGTAGATAGCGATCCTTTAGATGCTTTCCCAAACCATCAGGAGATATTAGATGTAATTGTAAAACATTCAACTCCATTTGAAAGTGAACAAAAGATGGAAGAATCTTTTCTGCTTTTGGAGGCGGGAGATAAGAATACACTTATTGATTTTAATTTGATGGCAAAAAATTCCTGGTTTTATGGCGAGAGCTATTATATAGATGACCTTAATAAGTTAGCAGAAACCGAACTAGTAACAAAAAAATACATCTATAAGGATGTTGTCATCATTGAGCCACAGGAAGACATAAAAAAAGAATATCTTGAAGAAAGAGATGAGTTTATTACTAAAATCTATTGGAGTAAGAGTAAGGGTTATATACGCTATGATTTAAAAAATGGCGTGTATTGGGAGTTGCAATAGCTTGCGGTAAAGTGCCAGATTAGCAGGTATCATTTTTTTGTATTAAATAAATGGTTTTCAGGGCCGGTAATCCGGATCTTTTGGGGGCTTAAAATTGTTGGTTTTCCCAACCTGTTTTGCATAGTGTATTTTGTAAATTGCAAATAGTTCTTTGAGTTAAAAACTGCCCATTCGTTCGGAATGGCTATGCCGGGCAGGAACTTTAGTAGTGAAAAATACCGATACTCTATTAACGGGCAGGAGAAAACACCTGAGATTTTTGAAGGCTCCACCACAGCCCTGTATTGGGAGTATGACAGCAGAACTGGAAGAAGGTGGAATGTTGACCCGGTGACTCAGGAAAGCATAAGTTCTTATTCGGTTTTTGACTTGAATCCCATTCTATGTTCAGATCCCAATGGTGACACTGCAGATGATTGGATAAAAAAGAAAAACTCTGATGGAAGCTATAGTTACACTTGGGATAAAAAAGTGACAAAAAAAGAAGAAACTCCAAGTGGGTATGAATATGTTGGGAGCATGGGTTCTTACTATACGTCAGAAACATGTGAAATAACCTTATGGAGAGGGGGGGCATGGAGTGAATGTGGGTATCCTGCTGGTAGTTCACCATATTACAATCCGCCCAATGAGCCGGCAAATATTCCTACAACACCTGGCTCAGAACCAGTTAAACCACAGGAGCAAACATATGTCGGTCTACCAGGTTCTAATTCAGTCCAAAGTAATACTTTAGAAAATATAAGAAACGGACCCTTTGCCGCAGCCGGTTTCCTTCTTTATAACACAATTGGTCAAGGGGAGAGAGGGGCTGCTTTGGGGGGTGCAGTTGATGGCGTGATTGCGTCTTTTGCAGGAGGCGGTGTACCGGGTACGTCTGGAGTTTTGTCTAGACCCTCAGAACCTTTCCAATCGGGGAATGGGTCAAATATTAATAATAATGAAGTCAAAGCAGGGCTTAACATTATAGTTAAATCAAAGCCGACTTGGAATGAATCTCAGATAAATGAAGCAAAAGCAAAGTTGAATTTTTTAAGTGATGGCAAATCCGTAATTACAAGAAACCCGGTAGCAAGGGACTTGAATTTACGTAGTAAGTTTATCAAAGCTGGGGGTCAAATTGGGCCTAATCAAGCCCTTGACCATAAACGAGACCTACAACTTGGGGGGTCGAATGCTCTTAATAATTTAGGAGGTTTAAATACAAGTGTTAATAGTAGTTTAGGTAAACAGATACAGTTTTCCACTAGAAATCTACCAGATAATACTAAAATAAATCGCTTTTATCTTGCCATTCCTTATAAATAGTTCGTAATAATGTTTACTAATTTTTCAAATAGATTTTACCCTGAAATAGAAGTATCGGTACAAGATGATATTGGATTATATGAAGATTTACCAGGCGAGTTGTATAAATTAATAGATACTTTTTCCGGTATGTCTTTTGATGATGGCTTATATAGAATACACTCTTTTACAAGTAGTTCTCAGTGGGCGTTAATAATTTCGAATTATTTTCCAAAATACTTAAATGATATTTATCCTTTTGGTTTTGATTGGGCAGGAAGACAATACTGTCTTAGTAAATCTAATAGTTCCCTTTTGTATATGTTTGACCCTTCAACTGGGGAGGATTTTTCTTTGAATCAAAATATTGTAGCTTTTCACAACGATGATTTGGTTAATGATACTATACCCATACTCTCTCCTGATATTTATAGAAAGATTCTTAGTTTCTTATGTTTGGATTCTATAGGGTGGTGCGATTGCCTTGGTTATAAAAGACCATTATTTTTGGGAGGAAATGACACAATTGAAAACTATGAAAAATCCAATTTAAAATTATATTGGGATTTGACATTACAAGAATATCTCCTGCAAGGAGGATTTACGAGATAGATAATTATTCGGTAATGTGCCAGATTATCTTTTCGGTAATGTGCTAGATTATCTGGTTTTCAAAAAAGGATTTTAAGGAATTGAGCTACAGGAGGCAAAACGCAGAACGGTTGCACCCTGCTTTGTCATACAATTATTTGTAACTTTCCAATAGTTCTTTGAGATGTTTTTTGTTACCCGTTCGGAATGGCGATGCTGGGCAGGAACTTTAGCAGTGAAAAATACCGATATGGCTTTAATGGGCAAGAACGCAGTGATGAGATTGCCGGCGAAGGAAACCACACTACTGCATTGTTTTGGGAATATGATACAAGGTTGGGCAGACGTTGGAATTTAGACCCCAAACCGAATCCCTCAATATCAAGCTATGCAACTTTTGCAAATAATCCAATTTGGTTTAGCGACCCGTTGGGCGATACTACAAATTATTCTGTTCAAAAAGGTGATAATTTAACGAATATAGCCAAACAACATAATGTTTCACTTGATAGGCTTAAAGAGTATAACCCACAAATAAAAGACTTCAACAAAATAGCTGTTGGACAAAACATTAATATACCCGGTGCACAGAATGACCAATTAATGAATGGTGATTTCGCGGCTGTGGTTAATGCCCCAAATGGAGCGGCTGGATTTGGACACAATGCCCTTATGGTAGGCAATGATAAGGCAGGTTGGACTTTTATATCAAAAGAAGGAAGGCAAGAAGGAGCAAGTGCAACAAGCGGTAATAACCCACTTTCAGGCGGTCCTGCATTGCCGCCTAAAATAGCCAATTTCGGAACACTGCAAGATTTATATGAATCCAACTACTATAAAGAATATACAAAAGCAGCGGTTTATACAATTGGGGCTTCACAAAAACAGCCATTAATTACAAAAATGACACAAGAAGCCTCAAGTAAATATGTATTGCTAACAAGTAATTGTGGACATGCTTGCGGTACAAGTATTCAGACAGTGGGTTTAGACCCTGGTTGGGGTAAATCAGGGCCAATAAGAGATAGATGGGGTAAAGTCAGCGAACAATGGATTTTAAGCCCTTTACCTAATGTCCAATTTGAGTGGCAAATGAAAAACAATAGAAGCAGATTAGTTGGGCAAATAAATGAATAACAAGGCATGAACTACAAAAAAATTATCATAAGCATTACTATTTTATTCATAGTTGGGTTGGTTGGCTATAAAATCGTTTCGTTTATGAAGAAAGTAGAAATCAATACCGTTAGTCCACAAACAAGTAGTTCAATAGTACAGTCCCAAAAGAATGGTTTTTTAAAACAATCATATTTTTTGGATACAACAACTGTCAGTGGCAAGATAGACATTAAAGAGGCATGGATTGAGGATGTTTGGAAAAATAGTTTCGATAGTAACGGTAATCTGTATAAGGAAAAGTTAGGTGGTGTTCAATTAGCAATAAATACAAGTGATTTTTCTAAGTATAGGTATGACGATAAAACTTTTTTGGTGGATTGGGACATAAGATTAAATAAACAAGAGTTGCAAGGCGGCGGAAAAGGTAGTAGCTTATATGTTTTTTATTTGAAAGACACTATTCCGCCTGAAAAGATTGGAGTGATAGTAAAAAATAAATCAGAGCAAAGTAATAAACGAAAGGAAATTATTTTTGAACTGCAAAAATCAAGCAAAGCCGCTCATTACGGTCAGCAACGCAAGTAACTTCAAATAAAAGTGTTCGGATATTCGTCAAAGTATCTAAAGGGGGCATTTTTTTTCGTTTATTTATTTTCAGGTGGTTTGTGTTGCTGGTATTTTTAAAAAAGGGGGGATGAGAGTTTAAAGATGTTAGTGTTTGGCAGCTTTTTAAGGGTAAGGGGTTTAATAAAAGCTTTTAGGGTGGTATTTTTATCTGTTTTTTAACAGGCAGGCACACTACAGCCCCCGCCTGTTGCGGGGCAGGCTGTAAATTTTTTATTGGCTTCCCGGCGGTTTATTTGTGCTTGTTTTATTTTATCTGCAAACTTGTTTTTGTTGGGTTGTTCGCCGTTTAAAATTTGAGCAGGGGTAATGCCATAGTGTTCACCGCCGATGCCCCGGTTCGTGTCTTCACGAACCGGGGCATCGGGAAGCCGTAAACAAAATTGTAAAAAATAATTACCTCAATAAAATGATTATTGCCAACGGAGAGGCATTGAAAAAAATTGTAGCTGCCATTATTGAAGATTACAACAACCGCCCACATGGTTCTTTAAATGGGCTTACACCTAATGAAGAATATGTTTTAGAAGCTGTGGCTATACCAAAAAAATTTACCGAACACCAAAAACAACGACAGGAGTACAATAAAAATTTTTGCTGTAAAAACACTACCTGAACAATACATCCTATCCTTTGAAAAAAGCCTGCCCGCCCTTTGGCGGGTTCTTTGAAAAATGGGGTATAAAAAACAGCGGTGGCTTTTGCTGACGACGGGCTTGCTTTGCCCAAAAGAAAATAAATATGCCAGCTTGTTGAAAAATTATATTTTTAACCAGCATTTTCTTACAAGAAACAGAAAAGTATATAGTGACAGTGCATTTTGCAGGCCAGGAAGGCTTATGCTTCGTAAGACAACTAATTTACTTTTCTCATCATCTTACTGCTGTCATGAAGATTTTTAAACTCATCATTATTATTTGTTTGTTCGGCGGCTTTACTAATAAATCGTTGGCACAGGATACTATACATTGGCGACCCAATTATAAATTGAAGTGGGAAGATTACAAAGGAAAACCAGATAGTGCCTCAAAGCACATGGCAATAACCAGCTACTTCTTGACATACAACTATTCGCTGACTGATACCTCATTCCATTTTAATGTATTTTGTTACTTTGAGAAGAAAACATCTTGGAAAAAAATAATTGTTGATAGTCTATTACTACAACATGAACAAGGCCATTTTGATATTGGCCAACTATATGCGAGGAAGCTTAAAAAGGCTTTCGCCTCGTATAAGCCAGTTCGTGAAACTATTGACAAGGATTTGAAGAATATATTTGATACGATTAATAATGAAAGAGCATTGATGGATTCACAATACGACAAGGAAACTAATTTTTCAAGAAACAGGAAAAACCAACGCTTATGGGCTGATAAAATTAAATCTCTTTTATGCACTACCACCCCTTGATGACAAATGATATCTAGCAAAAAATATACCTGTTACTGTCCTGATAAAACTTCTTATCCTATTGTGTTACAGATGTCCCATTAGTAGTTCTTGTTCTCGTCGTTCTTACATTGAAATTTGTTTGATTGACATTGCCTCCCATTTGTGCAGTTGGTACATTAAATTGCAAACTTCCCATTCTTATATTCCCAGCAGGTACTCCCTGACTTATTAATTGTTGTCTTATTGTTCTGTATCTGGCAATCAATAAAGCCCGCCCATTAGTACCCGCAAATTGTAAATTTGCAGCATTAGTAGTCATTAAGCTTACTGTAACTACACTTCTTACTTGGACAGTAGTAGTAGTGGTGGTAGTAGTGGTAGTAGCAGCAGAAGTAGCGGTGGCGGGATTATTTGTAACTGTTGTAACTGGGGGATTAACTGTTACTTGATTGGGTGCATTACGAGCTACCTGATTCACCATTGCAGCATCGTTGGGTGTTGCAAAAGTTGGCAGACCAGGATTAAAATTAATATTACGCTGAAAATTCTGATTCCTTACTCTTTGTTGATTAATCGGCGCTATTACTGGCCCATTACCCGGAACATTAGGATTGACACCATTTCCACCGTTTATTGGTGGGTTCGGGGGATTTTGTGGTTGAACTACAGGTGGCGGGGGCGGTGGTGGCTGAACCGTTCCAATGTTAGGAGAATAACCCATTGTCCATTCAGGCATGCCCCATGCCCCAACTCTGCCATCTTCAAAATATGTACCACTTAAATTGACAGCACTAATGTTACTACCAACGCCACCCTGATTTAAAACTATTTGCGAAGTATGCGTTTGTCTTTTATTATAGTCATCATTTGCTATAGCTACATAAGTAAGATTTAATAGGATTGTCTCACCTAATGCTGATTTTCGTTTGTAAAAATCATCATTCATCGCTACCTGTTTTAGTTTCTCCACGGACCAATAACTTCCTCCATTAACAGGTATATCTTCAAGCCCATCTAAATCTATGCACCAGATTGGTTTATTCCCTGCAAACTGGTAAGGAGTATAATATGGATACTTACCCGACAATGGGTCAACCGATTTAAACCTAACTAATCTCGGGTCATAAATTCTAAATCCATAATCATATTGTATAACTCCGTCTTTGTTGTCTTTTTCCTTCCCGTTAAACCCATATCGGTATTTTTCACTGCTAAAGTTCCTGCCCAGCATCGCCATTCCGAACGGGTAACGAAAACATCTCAAAGAACTGCTACTAATTTACGAAACTTAGAATTTGCCAGCATATTTTTTAACGGCGAGTCCGATAGCCAACTCACGTTGCTATACACCGAGACTGCGCCTATCAAGTTCAGCAGATACTCGGCAGGGAAGAAAAACAGATAATCTGACACAATACTTTACCAAGAACTTAATAAATAATATATAAACGACCCCCTCCCAAAGTTGTATTCCAAGGTGTTCGTATATTTCGTGATTGTTTTTTTATTCGACGTTTCCCTGGTTTCAGTCTTTATTCGGTTGTCAGAAAGAAATATTTCTTCGCTTTGCCATGGGTGAGTTGTGGAGTTTTGATAATATGCGGTGTCCCAGTTAGCCAAGTCCTTAAGATTTGAAACTTTCATCCTAATAACATGGTAGCTTTCACAATGGATGCTTTTTAGTCGATTTGTATACCTAAAGCATCCCACAATATCGGCATATTCAGAATCTTTGCCAAGATAGAGTTTAGCCATGTGAAAAACTGTACTGTCATTTTGTAGAATTATTAAATCGATGGTTTTTCTACCGCTTTGATACTCCCTGTCGATTGAATTTTTTTTGGCAACCCATTTTCCGTCCCTCCTTTTTTTGAAAGCAATATCGCAGCCTTCATTATTATTAATCCAGGATTTTATTATAATAGTTGTATCTGTTTTTATAACAGTTAACAGAGGAAATGAAATCTTTTCTTCTGTTGAAAACTTAATTCCCTGAAGTTTGAAAATGTCAAAATCTTTGTAGATTGTTGATGTGTCACCGTTAGAAATCTCCTGCAGATTTATACTATTTTCATTATCACTACAACTAAGGAGAAATATCATACCTGTAATAATTAAACTAAACCAAGACTTCATAATATTTTTTTAATCGAGATTTTAATGTTCTCCAACCTGTGTTTGCACTTGTGATGGTGCTGGGCTGCCTGGGAATCTTTGTTGATACAATTCATCGTAGAATTTACCTTGTCTGGTATTATAAAAGGGCTTATCCGTGGTTCTCCAAGCACCTTCCGGAGTTAACACAAGTGTATTAGGTATACTCTCTACAGAGCCATCGGGATTTGCCTTTTTCCATCTGCCAACCCTTGAGTGAACTACTTTTGCTTCTTTATTTCTTGTATCATAGTCATCGTAAATTGGCGGTGCTCCACTTGGACTTATACCTTCTGCCATCATCGCCATAATTTCACTTTTTACACCTCCAACTAAGACAGCTTCTATTAATGCCTGTCCTTCACTATAAGTAGGCGCATATCCGGAAAGCATATGCATATACATTTGTTCAGCCTCTGACGCTTTGTTAAAGAAATAATCAAAATTTTCCTTTACAATTTGCTTGACTATAGAGTTAAATTCTGGATCATTGAGATAACCAGGGTCATTAAACATGCCAGGCCAATTAGCATTCCATCCCTCAGAGGCAATTATGGTTTTACCTGTAGTTTTAGCTATTTCTGTCATAAGGTTTTCATTAATTCCTACTTGGCAACCAAGCAGTATTATATCACCACCAATATATTGACCTAATTCTTTTAGAAATGGGTCATCCGCTGGTTTAACAGCTCCATTCTTTATTTCTTCAGGGTCTAAGGAGTATTTTGTTTCACCAATTTGTATTGATTTACCATGCTCTCCATGTGAATCAATAATTAACCCTTTTATTTTATAACCATTAGTTTTCATTTCCAAAAGTTTAGAGGATATTTGAGCCTTGGTACTCTCCTGTATTAGAAAAACATTTGGTTGTTTATACGCCTGGTTTGCTCCAGGGATAAATGTTGGATCTAAATTAGTTAGCTTTAATGTAGGGGCTATATAAATACTTTGTTCAAATTGAGATAATGCCGCTTCCTTTCCATCAAGGTCAATAAAAACTATAGGATTATTACATGAAAACTGATATGGAGTAAGGTATGCAAAGGAACCAATTAGCGGGTCCACACTCAAAAACTTACCAATCGCCGGATTATAAATTCTAAAGCCATAATCGTAAGCCGTAAGGCTGTTCATGTCTTTATCCTTCTCTTTCCCATTAAAGCCATACCGGTATTTCTCACTACTAAAGTTTCTGCCCGGCATCGCCATTCCGAACGGGTAACGAAAAACATCTCAAAGAACTGCTACTAATTTATGAAACTTAGAATTTGCCCGCTATATTTATTAACGGCTGTTAACCATTATTTTATAGCCAATCCAAAAAAATCAACTATTGTGATACATTACCACCACCTATTTATACACACCATAACTACCAATTCTAATATATTCATTTACAGAATTTTTCAAAATGATATTTTGTGCCAATATTATATCCTCTTTTTGAAACTCTTTTATTAAATTCTGCTTAAAAACATTTGGTATTAACTGGCCTCCCACCATTTTTATTCTTAGTATTGTCAAATCACTTCTTCTCAATACAATCTCATACGAGATGACACTCCATAAAGCCGCATAATCTTTACACTCTTTGTTTTTAGAGTAACAATACAGCCCTTTCATTTGGGAAAATATATCCTTGTAGGAATGTGCAACATCTCTGAAGTTTAGCTTCGTAATCGAAAAAGAGAAGGGCACCTCTCCGCTTCTAACCAAGAGAGAGTCAACGACCCTATATGAATTCTTGTCGACGACGATAATAATTAGTTCAGAATTTGCAACCAATGGTCTGACATTGTAGATACTATCGTTTATTTTTTTTACAACTAAAGATTCTCCAGAAAGTTCAATCTTAGACAAGTCAAATTGCCCGCCCTCTATTTTAAGTTTCATTAGGCAATCAACTTCTGCAAATAGAAGATCAGAACAGTACTTGTTTTGGACAATTCGTTCCAGCGAAAAATTCTGAGACTTCCCAAGTTTACAGAATAAAATGCTAAAAATTAATAGTAATACTTTCATTTGAAGGTGGTTTAATTTAGAGATTTCGAATTTTTCTTCGGAGCTTCTTTCGCTTTCTTAGGAGGTTCCAGACCCGGAGATTGATTGTTTTCAAAATACTTCTTCCGGTCTTCTAACGTTGCATCAATTCGATCTATCGCAGGAATCCACTTATCACCAACCTTTAGATCAGATCTTATAATGTTTTCTGTTTTTTCCAAAAGTCTTGGCTTTTGCGGATCAGAAAAATCCCAATACCGCCTAATAGTTCCCATGTAATTTCCATCTTTATCAATTTTATCAATATCTTCAACTGCTCTGGTATCTATGAATAATGGTATTGAAAGCTCATACCTATAGCCCAGTTGTTCTATATTTTGATTCAATGCCCAATCATGAGAAAAAGAGTAGTTGCTCCAGTCTCGCTTTGCATATCCCATTTCAAATTGAGCATAGACCTGTTCAGTAAGAAAATGTAAGAACAAACTGCCTTTTTGCCCATAATCGAATCCATCTTGCATATTCTCTATTACGTTCTCATACAATGCAGCTTCCTCATAACTATCAGGAGATGGGGTAAAAGATTCTCCGTATATGTTTTTAATATCGTTGTGCTGATACCAACCCGACCTGATATATATCTTCATTTTGCTATTATCTGCTACGCTTTTTATATAGTCGTAAGATTTTCTCGCTTGCTCAGATGTAAGTTTTTCACCTTCTTTCATATCCAGTTTTAAAACATATTGGTTCGCCGAATTTCTTTGAATTGAAAAAATAACTTTATTTTCAAATGACACATTTAAGAAGGTTTTCCAAAAAATAGAATTGACAAACGCTTCACTAATAATTATATCTTTTCCGTCCGGATCAATATATAAAAGCGGTGAGTTTAAAACAAAGCAATAAGGAGACACATATGGATATTTCCCCTCAAGCGGATCTACACTCAACCACCGCCCAATCCTTCCATCATAAATTCTTGCACCAAAATCATAGTCGCCGACGGCAATGTCTTTATCCTTCTCCTTCCCATTAAATCCATATCGGTATTTCTCACTGCTAAAGTTCCTGCCCGGCATCGCCATTCCGAACGAATGGGCAGTTTTTAACTCAAAGAACTATTTGCAATTTACAAAATACGCTATGCAAAACAGGTTGCAAAAACCAACTGTTTTAACCCTTAAGAAAAGGCCGGATTACCGCCCTAAACCCATTTATTTAATGATTAAATCTGATAACTGCTAATCTAGCACATTACCCCGGTAAACCACTTATATTGTTATTACTACATTTCCTCCATTTCTAAAAACAAGTCCTGCAAATCACCATTGATTACCATATTATCAGATTCTGTTTTTAGTACAAAACTTTCACGATAATTGTTTAGATAGGTCGAACCATCTAAAATTCCAAAAACATGTGAAATTGTATTTGTTTGGATTAATCGCAAGAATAATAAAAAATCTTTTTGTTGTTCTTTGGATAAACTTTTGTAAATAGAATAAATAGCTCTCCAAACTGAATCTTGGGGACTATCATCACTTTCCAATAAGTCGTGATAAGTTTTGTTATCATTTTCAACAACCCTCTGTCTAATCGCTGTTACAAATTCAAATGCTTCCATTTTTGTTATTTTATAAACGCTTCTGGGTACTTTGTTTTATTCATCTGAATCAATTGTTGTAGGGAACTATTTGGTATTCCCTGTGAACCATAAACTCGTCTTAATTCAAAAATATCTCTAGCCAAAAGTTGTCTTGCATTAGTGACTCCAATTGTACTTCTTGATACAATGCCATTAGCACCTTTAATAGTATGTCCAACTTCGGGGACCAAAATAGCAGTTACAAACGAAGCACAACTTTACTATAATTTATATTTTTCTTAAAGAACTTTTAGAACATACTCAGCACAACGGGGGGTATTTGATGCTCATAAAATTTTTGACATCCAATTTTCTAAATCTGTTTCAAACTTGGCAAGGTTAAAGTCTTCTAATTTATATTTTGTAATAATTGGTGGTATCTCTGCAATAAGCTTATCTACAATTATTTTCTCTTTATCTTTTTGAGCTATCTCTAAGAAATGTGGCAAATCAAGCATTATATCCAAATATATTTTCTTTTCCTTTTTTGATAACCGAATTCTTTGTTTCAGATTTAGATTTGGGGCTTGACACATCAACACCACAGTTATTCCGTCCAAAGAAGTTCCGTAATCTTGCTCTGAAAAATATCGTTTATAACCTGTATCATCAATACGGTCAATTACTTTATCAACTTGGGCTTCCCAAAAACTATCACACGTTATAAAAAATCTCATAATCTATCTTACAATTTTATTACCTGCAGGAAGAAATCCATTTTGCCCCCTAAAATTTAATATTTTCATTCTTTCCAATGTGGTAGCTTGTTTCAATGTTCCTGAAAATTCAGTTGAATATCTTAACCCTGCTCCTGTATTATCTAAGAAACTTTGACTGTATCGAGTAAGTGGGTTTTTTGTAGTTCCAAATTTCCATACATCCCCTTTGTTGAGCCAAGTTAATTCTTGTGGATTTGCAAAGCCCCTTTTCATAACTGGGTAAAAACCATCTTCGGCAGCTCTTAATGCGTATTGCTCAACTTGTGTTACCCCCTTAGCGGCACCTTCTGCGCTTACCGCTCCAAAGGTAGTTAAACCTTTAACGCCATTGACTACGACACCTCCTCCGCTGTACATGCTGGCAACTTCAACAGCACCCTGAGTTGTAAGTTGAGCCATTCCATCAATATCTCCGCTAAACCCCCTCCTTAATCCTCTCATGATTGTACCAACACCTGGTATATCATCAGCAGCCCTATGATCTTCAGCCCTTTCCCTTTCATTTTTTTGAATACCGGCTATAAATTTAATTGCAGCTTCAACCTTTTTCTGTTCTTCAGGAGTCCTATTCCTAACTTCTGCACTCAGTGGGCCAACGGTTGGTGGAGCTACAGGCCTTATCGGCACATTTGTGTTTACAGTGGCTTTGAGATGACAACCCTGACAAGTAGACTCAGAAATATTCGTGTTTGTACGTCTTAACGCCCTTTCCTGTGATGCACTTAACTGTACTGGTTTTATTGTATCGCCCAATACATCACTCTTCCATATTGGGCTATTCTCAAATACAGCATAAACACTATAGGAAACAGAAGGTTTGGGGTCCACATTCCACCTCCTTCCAATCCTGCTGTCATATTGCCAGTATTCGGCTGTGGTGGAACCTTCAAAAACCTCCGGTGTTTTCTCCTGCCCGTTTATTGAATACCTGTATTTTTCGCTGCTAAAATTCCTCCCCGGCATCGCCATTCCGAACGGGTATCGAATGACATCTCAAAGAACTATTTGTAATCTACAAATTTTTGTGTTTGGATGTTGGTCTCCATTATGCCTCACATTACCCTTACACAATACGAGCGGCTTATTGCTTTGTCGGAAGAATTGCAAGAGCTAAATTTTTCTGAATTTTCTTATTAACACAACGAATAAAAATGATATAACAATAATAATAAAAATATTGAAAAATAAGCCCTCCCATAAAAACCCATTATTTTTTTCAGTGACCATTTTGCCATTAGTAACTCTGAATACTGTGAAAGGAAACCCAATTTCCAAATATCCATCACTTTCTAAATCATTACGCATTAAAACAAGTGAGATAACTATGTCAAATAACAGCATTATAGGAATTATTTTTTTCATTGTGCTATCTTATTTCTTATTTACCTCATTTTTTTTGATATTTTCTATAATTCTCTTAAACTGTGTCGGTGAGGTGTTTGTAGATGTGGAGTCATTCATATATTTTGAAGAACCCGAAAACATCGCATTATTTGAGTCTCTGGATTGCTTGTCTTTATTTAAGTATTGTGAATTACCTCCATTTATTATATCAATAAGAGTCTCATATTTTTTATCAACATGTCGTAAACCCAAAGAATGCCCCAGTTCATGAAACACAGTATTGTTATCTTTTCCTGAAATAATATTTGCAATTTTTGTTACATTCAAATACAATTCCTTCCCACCAATTTTATTTACTTTGCCATATAAATTTGGCAATTCTTGATCAGCCTTTATTTCAATTAAATGTTCATCGGGTCGTCTTGTATCAGTATAATTTGGGTCCTTTGCTATAAATGGGTTGGGGTTAGTAGTGGTTAACCCATTACTTGTTGTAAATGGGTTAGTGTCAAATTGTTGTTCCTTATTCGTTACAACTCTGATATCGTAATCAAACTTTACAGACACATTTACAAAATCTGAGGGAATCATGCCAGTACCTGTCGTCACCCCATCTAGCCTACTCTTATTCGGGGTCTGAGTATATTGAGTAACTTCACGATAAGAAATTTTTTCAAAATTTGTTTTAAGTTGAGAAATCACAGCCGCTTTGAATTTATTTAAGTCGACAGCTGTACCAGAAGTGTTAACAATTGCAGCTGTGAGTTTAATCGTTACCGTTTTATTTCCCTTCGAATCAATACTAGTTGATATTATCCAGTCTCTTCCATCTACATCAAGTACTAAAACAGGATTGTTTGCAGAGAAAATATAAGGAGCATGGGAAGGATATTTGTCGGCTAACGGGTCAACACTCAACCACCTCCCAATCCTTCCATCATAAATCCTTGCACCAAAATCATAGTCGCCGACGGCAATGTCTTTATCCTTCTCTTTCCCATTAAAGCCATACCGGTATTTCTCACTACTAAAGCCCCGCCCTGGCATAGCCATTCCGAACGAATGGGCAGTTTTTAACTCAAAGAACTATTTGCAATTTACAAAAATGATTGCTAAAAATTATTGGCTAAGGTTGATGTTGTGCTTCTTTATACCGAATACAAGTAGTGAAAATTGATTATTCTCCTTACCGTTGTGCTGTTGGTCTCTTGCCTGCCCACTTTGCTCGCACACAAGACACAACAGCGGCGTGTTGCTTTGGCGGAACACCAGCAAGGGCAAAATCAACTGTTGTGATACATTACCAACGGCGAGTCCGGTAGCCAACTACATTGCTATACTCCGAGACTGCGCCTATCAAGTTCAGCGGACACTCGGCAGGGAAGAAAGCCTTTGCATGGAGACAGGGGCGGGAACGAACGGGATTTCATTTTGGCAATGCTACTTGGTCTTTTGACTTAATAAAAAGAATTGGAGGCTTCAATCCATATTCACCAATATGTTGAACAACTAATGTGTCAGTGACTAACTTATTAATCAAGTATTTCTCCTTTGATATACCGTAAATCGAGATAGTATCTTTTTTGATTTGAAAATCAAAATATCCAATCAAAATATCTTCACCATAAATATGCTTGATTCTTTTTCGATTCTGATATGAATATTCTACGAGATTCTTATCGATTGTAAACATCCAATTAAGATGCTCGCCTGTGTGATTATATGTATATTCCCCTTCCTTATGAATATCCCAAAACTTAAACTTATTACCTGCAAGCAACTTCATAGTATCTATGAAAGCCGGGGAGGCATTTGATATATTTCTTGGCTGATTATTGCAATTCACTAAAAGCAACGCAATAACAAGAGATAAATTAGCAGGAAAAAAATTAGTCATACTACATTATTTATTTGCTTTTTTTCTTACTTTGTTTAGATGTAACAACCACAGGTTCGCCATTAACATTAGTACCGACAGTTTTAAGTTTTTCATCATAAAATAGTTGTCCTACTTCTAAAATATTTTTATTCGAATTAAATTCCTTTATTTTTTCTTTAACCTGATTTAAATTTTGGGGGTCTTCAAAAAGAGCATTATTAAGAAGTCTCGCAGCATATAGAATTGCCCCTTCTTTATATTTCCATGTTGTTCTTTTGAAATAGCTACTATTAATATCAGCAATGATTGCATCTACATGCCCAATGTTATTTTTTCGAGTGTTTGGGTCTATCTCATGTTCCAACTCATGTCTAAGACCAGAAAATACATTAAACCTTTGACCGACACTTTCATTTATTTTTCCATTTTTTCCAACAAAAACATAATAACCTTTTTTGTATTCTTTATAATCTTCAGCCAAATAAGCAAAGGCTGTACTTGAATTTTTTTCAGCATCCCATATATTAACTTTTTTAATTTTTAAATCTCTTGCATAAAAATTCATGATAGAAACGAGCATCGCCCTATTGTTTTGTTCTTTTGGAAAATAACTAAACTCTGTAATTAGTTTTGTGTGTTTGCCTAAATTTTTTGCAGCTTCATCCATCGTAATCTTTGAATTTTTTATTACTCTTATATCATGAGTAGTGCCAATGCTACCGAGGTATTTTCCTTTTAAGTCAAAAAAATCATCATCTCCATTTGGATCCAAATAGAATATGGGGTTCCCTCTAAAACATAAATATGGCGAAATCCAAACTTTTATTACGGGATCCACATTCCACCGCCTTCCAATTCTGCTGTCATATTCCCAATACAGGGCGGTTGTACTGCCTTCAATAATCTCAGGCGTTTTTTCCTGCCCGTTTATAGAAAACCGGTATTTCTCACTGTTAAAACCCTTTCCCGGCATCGCCATGCCGAACGGATAGTAATCATTTGCACTTACCACATCTGCTTTGTAGTAATCAACTA